>NZ_JBSFPX010000327.1:0-4006 GCF_053588415.1 Mycobacterium sp. NPDC003449 | reverse complement strand
CGGCCGCGATGTGCTGGTGATCGACGCCGCGCAGTTTCCCCGCGACAAGGCCTGCGGCGACGGGCTGACGCCGCGGGCCGTCGCCGAGCTGGAGCGGCTCGGGATGGGGCCCTGGCTGGACAGCCGGATCCGGCACCGGGGTTTGCGGATGTCGGGGTTCGGCGCCGATGTCGAGGTGGCCTGGCCGGGCCCGTCGTTCCCGTCCACCGGCAGCGCGGTGCCGCGCACCGAGCTCGACGACCGGATCCGCTCGGTGGCCGCCGACGATGGCGCCAAGATGCTTCTCGGCGTCAAAGCTGTTGATGTTCGCCATGATTCGCGTGGCGCGGTGGATACGGTGCTGCTAGACAACGGCATGGCCGTGCGGTGCACCGAGCTGATCGTGGCCGACGGCGCCCGCTCCACGCTGGGCCGGGTGCTGGGTCGGGAGTGGCACAAGGAGACGGTCTACGGGGTGGCGATCCGCGGCTATATCGCGACGCCGCGCGCCAACGAGCCGTGGATCACCTCGCATCTGGAGTTGCGGTCCCCCGAGGGCAAGGTGCTGCCCGGGTACGGCTGGATCTTCCCGCTCGGCAACGGCGAGGTGAACATCGGCGTCGGGGCCCTGGCCACGGCCAAGCGGCCCGCCGACGCCGCGCTGAGACCGCTGATGTCCTACTACACCGCCCTGCGCCGCGAGGAGTGGGGATTCGCCGGCGAGCCACGGGCCGGGCTGTCGGCGCTGCTGCCGATGGGTGGCGCGGTGTCCGGGGTGGCCGGGCCGAACTGGATGCTCATCGGCGACGCCGCGGCCTGCGTCAACCCGCTCAACGGGGAGGGCATCGACTACGGGCTGGAGACCGGGCGGCTGGCCGCCGAACTGCTCGGGTCGGGTGACCTCTCGCAGGCCTGGCCCGCGGTGCTGGCCGGGCATTACGCGCGGGGCTTCTCGGTGGCGCGCCGGCTGGCACTGCTGCTGACGCTGCCGAGGTTCCTGCCCGCGACCGGCCCGGTAGCCATGCGGTCCGCCACGCTGATGCGGATCGCCGTGCGGGTGATGGGCAACCTGGTGACCGACGAGGACGAAGACTGGATCGCGCGGGTGTGGCGCGCGGGCGGGTTGGCCTCGCGCCGGCTGGATCAGCGCAAGCCGTTCAGCTGAGCGCCCGCTGCGCGTCGCCGGTTTCTACGCCTGGGTCGTGATCCCCGGCTCAGAACAGCCCTGGGGTGGAAAACGGCGGCATTCGACCCGAGCGCCCGGGCGGTCACACGACGTAGCGCTGCACGCCGAGAAAGGCCTGATCGTCGGGCGGTTCGGCGGCGACGCACTCCCGCAGCGCGGTGTGCACCGAATCGGCCGACATATCGGTGCCGATCAACACCAGTGACGTGCGGCGCGGCTCGCCGCTGTCCCACCGCGAGCGTTCGAACCGCAGCGAGCTGCCCACCAGTTGCATGACGAATTTGCGGCCCGATCCGGCGGTGCCGAAGTCGACGAAACCTTTCGCCCGGTACAGCCCCGCCGGCCGGTCCTGCAGGAAACCCATCAACCGCCGTGGATGCAGCGGGGTGTCGGCGGTGAACTCGACACTCTGATAGGCGGCGTGCTCGTGCTCGTCGTGATCGTGTTCTTCCCACAGCATTTCGTCAAGGCTCAGCTGCCCTTCCCTCGGCACCCGCCGCGGCGGGTCGATCAGCAGCGTCGGGTCGATCCGGCCGAACTCGGTGGGCAGCACGGCGACCCGGGGATTGACCTCGAACACCTTGTCCCGCAACGATTCCAGCTCTTCGGCAGTCACCTGGTCGGCCTTGTTGAGCACGACGAGATCGGCGACGCGGGCGCTGTGCCCCAGATCGGCCCGCGCCGATTCGACCGCGTCGACCAGCAACACCAGCCCGGCGTAGTGGAACCGGGGATCGTCGGCGGTGACGATGGTGCGCGCCAGCGCCGCGGGTTCGGCCAGGCCGCTGGCCTCCACCACGATGAGATCCAGGCGGGGTTTCACGGCCGCGAGCCTGCCGAGCATATCCCCGGCCTCGTCGGCGTCCACGGCGCAGCAGATGCACCCGTTGGACAGCGACGCCATCGCATCGACCTGCCCGGCCACCAGCATGGCGTCGATGTTGACCGCGCCGAAGTCGTTGACCAGCGCGCCGATCCGCACTCCGCGGCTGTTGCGCAGCAGATGGTTGAGCAGCGTCGTCTTACCCGCGCCGAGGTGGCCGGCGAGGGCGAGCACGGGGACCGATCCGATCGCCCTCACCTACTCCGGTTTCGTCGCCGCATGCAACGCCACGATGCCCCCGGTCAGATTGCGCCACCGCACATCCGACCAGCCGGCCGTGCCGATCCGGTGCGCCAGCCCGGCCTGATCCGGCCAGGCCCGGATCGACTCGGCCAGATAGACGTAGGCGTCGGGATTGCTCGACACCGCCGTGGCCATCCGCGGCAGCGCCTGCATCAGGTACTCCTTGTAGAGCGTCGCGAAGGCCCGGTTGGTCGGGGTGGAGAACTCGCACACCACCAGCCGCCCGCCGGGCCGGGTCACCCGGGCCATCTCCCGCAACCCGGCGACGTGGTCCACCACATTGCGCAGCCCGAAGCTGATCGTGACCGCGTCGAACACGCCGTCGGCGAACGGCAACCGGGTCGCATCGCCCGCCACCTTGGGCACCGGCCGCCCGGCGCCCGCGGCCAGCATGCCGACCGAGAAGTCCGCGGCCACACACCACGCGCCCGAGGTCGTCAACTCGGTCGTCGACACCGCCGTCCCGGCGGCCAGGTCGAGCACCTTGTCCCCGGCCCCGATCCGCAGCGCCGCGCGGGTCTCGCGGCGCCAGAACCGGTCCTGGCCCAGCGACAACACGGTGTTGGTGAGGTCGTAGCGCCGCGCGACGCCGTCGAACATCGATGCGACTTCGTGGGGATCCTTCTCCAGGCTCGCTCGGCTCACGCCGCCGACGGTACCCGGCGCCGGGCAATAGATTGTCAGTGACCGAAACCCTGGCCGCCCGTCATGGGTAGCTGTGAACATGCTGCGCCGGGAATGGGAGCAGGCCGACGCGCCTTGAACCGCACGGAGCGATACGCAGAAGGGTTGATACATGAGTGCAAAAGTCTGGTTCATCACCGGTGCTTCGCGGGGCTTCGGCCGGGAATGGGCGATAGCCGCCCTAGAGCGCGGCGACAAGGTGGCCGCCACCGCGCGCGACACCGCGACGCTGGCCGACCTGGCCGACAAGTACGGCGACGCGCTGCTGCCACTGCACCTGGACGTCGACGACCGCGCGGCCGACTTCGCCGCGGTCAAGCAGGCCCACGACCACTTCGGCCGGCTCGACATCGTGGTCAACAACGCCGGTTACGGCCAGTTCGGGTTCATCGAGGAGCTGTCGGAAGCCGAGGCCCGCGCGCAGATCGAGACCAACGTGTTCGGCGCGCTGTGGGTCACCCAGGCCGCGCTGCCGTACCTGCGGGCCCAGGGCAGCGGCCACATCATCCAGGTGTCCTCGATCGGCGGCATCACCGCGTTCCCGCTCGTCGGCATCTACCACGCGTCGAAGTGGGCGCTCGAGGGCTCCTCGCAGACCCTGGCCCAGGAGGTCGCCCCGTTCGGCATCCACGTGACGCTGATCGAGCCGGGCGGGTTCTCCACCGACTGGGCCGGGTCCTCGGCCAAGCACGCCACGCCGCTGCCCGACTATGACCAGGCCCGCAAGGCCGCACAGGAGGCCCGGGCCAAGCGCACGTCGAAATCCGGCGATCCGCAGGCGTCGGCCGCGGCCGTGCTCAAGATCGTCGACGCCGAGAAACCGCCGCTGCGGGTGTTTTTCGGTGAGCTGCCGCTGTCACTGGCCAAGGCCGACTATGAGAGCCGGCTGGCCAACTGGGAGGAATGGCAGCCGGTCGCCGTCCAAGCCC
Source organism: Mycobacterium sp. NPDC003449 (assembly GCF_053588415.1). Classification (NCBI taxonomy): domain Bacteria; kingdom Bacillati; phylum Actinomycetota; class Actinomycetes; order Mycobacteriales; family Mycobacteriaceae; genus Mycobacterium; species Mycobacterium sp. NPDC003449. The sequence continues at coordinate 102 of NZ_JBSFPX010000327.1, read as the reverse complement.
AGGGCTGATTTTTCCGGCCGAGCAGACGTGCCGGTACCCCTACACGCCCTTGGATTCAGGCGGTGGCTGCAACGAATGTGGACGGGTCTGAGAGTAGTCGGT
>NZ_JBSFPX010000326.1:0-4120 GCF_053588415.1 Mycobacterium sp. NPDC003449 | reverse complement strand
GCTGGTCACACTGGCGACGCCGCCACCAAGCCCGCGCCCGCCGATGCCACTACGCAGCCAGAGGCGCCTCCCCATAAGTGCGGCTGTAGTACTAGAAAGGGATACCCGATGACCAAACTGGCATCCACGCTGAGCGTGCGCCCGCAATCCGGGTGGACCGGAGCCGAGATCCACGGCGTCGATCTGACCGAACCGCTGACCGATGGCCAGATCGCCGAAATCCGTGCCGCACTGCTGAAATGGAAGGTGGTGTTCTTCCGCGATCAGGTCATCGGCCACGACGATCACCTGCGGTTCGCGCGGGCCTTCGGCGATCCGACCCCAGCCCATCCGCTGTTCGATTCCATCCCCGACCCGGATTACCCGACCATCTATCCGATCTTCCGGGATCGGTTCAAGGCTCGCTACGGCAGCAGCCGCGGGTACGACAAGACCAACTGGCACGCCGATGTGACCGCGGCGGTCAACCCGCCCGCGGCGTCCATCCTCCGGGCGGAGGAGATCCCGCCCTACGGCGGAGATACCCAGTGGTCCAACACCGTTGCGGCCTACGCGGGTCTGTCGGCGCCGCTGCGCGGGCTCGCCGACGGATTGCGGGCCGTACACCGCTTCGCACCGCCGGACGGTGCGACGGCCACCGACGACTACCAGCGCAGGGTCAGCAGGCGCCCGCTGCTGACCGAGCACCCGGTGGTGCGGGTGCACCCGGAGACGGGGGAGAAGGCGCTCTACGTCAATCCCGGATTCACCAGCCATATCGTCGACGTGTCGGCGCACGAGAGCCGGCGGCTGCTCGGCCTGTTCTACGACGAGCTGGCCCGGCCCGAGTACACGGTGCGGTTCAAATGGGAGCCGGGAAGCGTTGCCTTCTGGGACAACCGGTCGACGGTTCACCTCGCGCCGTCGGATCTGACCCTCGACCACGACCGGCGGCTGTACCGGGTGACGTTGGTGGGCGACGTGCCGAAGGGACCGGACGGGCGGCCGTCGGTGGCGTTGGACGGCGAGCCGTTCGACGCGATCTGAGCGGTCGTCGCTCAGGCCGCGACCACGACGGTCAGCTCGGCACCCCGGCGTTCCACCCGCATCCCGGCCCGCCGGGCCACGGCCGCCACCGAGGCGGCGTCGTCGGGCTCGGCCCGCGAGCTGACCAGGATGCGGGCCAGGTGTCCCTTGTGGGCCTTGTTGAAGTGACTGATCACGGTCCGGTGACCGTCGGGGTGTTCGGCGAGCACCTGGACGCGGACCGCGCCGGGGATCCGGCCGAGCGCCGCGTACGAGCCGGAACGCAGGTCGACGATCAGTTCACCATCGGCCAGCTCGGCCAGCACCGGCTCGAGCACGGGGCGCCAGCGCGCACTCAGGCCCGGACGGCCGGGCAGCTTCGAGGTGGCCGAGAGCCGGTACGCGGGGACCAGGTCATCGGCGCGCAGCAGCCCGAACAACGCCGACCCGACCGCCAGCCGGGCCCGGGCCCTCGCGGCGGCCGCCCCGCGCAGCGACTCGACGTCGAGGGCGTCGTACAACACACCGGTGTAGCGGTGGATCGCCGGCAGGGTGGGCGCGGTGTGCAGCGTGGCGTTGCGTTCGATCTCGGCGTCCTGGGCCGGCGAGAGTCCGAGCGCCTTACGGCTGGCCGCCGGATCGGCGGCCAGGCCGAGCAGCTCGTCGACGAGGGTCCGGCGCAGGGTGGTGAGCGCGGGTGCGGCCAACTCGTCCAGCCGTAGCGGCGGGCCGTCCCCACCGATGCGTTTGGTCTCCGATGGGGGCAGCAGCACGATCACACCGAGACGTTATCGGAGCGGTGGCGCTGCCCCGCGTCGTGGCCGGTGTGATCCCGGTCGGCTCAGACGGGCGTGACCGGGGGAGCCTGCGGCGCATCCGGGGCGGGCGGAGCCGGTGGCGGGGGTACGTCCAGCAGGAACGGTGCCGGTGCCGCCGCGGGTGCGGCCGGCGGTGGCGGCGGTGCGAACGGGTCGGCCGGTGGCGGCGGCGGTGCGAACGGATCGGCCGGGGGTGGCGGCGGCCCCGGCGGAACGGGGGCTTCCGGCGGCGGCGCACCGAACGGCATCGGTGCGGGCTCGGCGGGCGCCTCGTCCGGCGCGGGCAGATACATGTGGCGGGTGAACTGGGACTGGTAGGCGCCACCGCCGCCGATCTTGACCCCGCGGCCGCCCTCGCCGGAGGACACCGCGGTGCCGTCGGGCAGGGTCACCGCGGTGTGCCCGCCGTTCCAGCCGATCACCAGGGCGCCCGGTTGGGTGCCGTACTTGAAGCCGCGGGCCAGCAGTGCGCGCTCCTGGTTGCCGGTGTTGAACCGGTCCCCGAAGGCGGGGCGGCCGGTGGCCACATTGCTGACCCAGGACGCCAGTCCCGAGCAGTCGGTGCCGGCCGGGGTGTCCCCACCGGAGATGTAGGGCGTGCCCGAAACCTGCTGGACAAGCGCCATCAACGTCGCGATAGCAAACATGCGGCGGGAAATTACCAGAGCCGTTTCGGCCGCCCAAAATATGTGATGGCGCCCACTGCGGAGCCCGATTGCGGGCCGGTTCACCCCACCGGGGCGGCAGTGTTGTCCTCAATAACGGCGGTTTTCAGGTGGTTAAGCGATAACCGAGGCCCGTCGCCCCGGCTGTGACGGTACGGCTCAATGTCCTTGCCGCAGCATCTGTGTGCACATAACGTCACGGGTGCCGGGACGGTCTCCGGTCTCGGTTGTGAGCCGAAATCGCCTTGTATGGAGGATGTTTCAGCGAGTTCGTGACGTCGGCGCGGTGATCCGGCGCGGCGCTCGGTGCTCCGGCGGCGGCCGCGAGCCGAGCGTCCGCCGTTGGCGGCCGTCGACGGGTCGGGGGAGGTGATTTCAGCAAATTCGACTGGGTTCCGCGCGCGGGGGTGTGCCGAGTGCGCCGGGTGTGGTGGTCGCGCCGTCGCGCGTTGACATGCAGCCGTGTGGCTGCATAATTCGGTGGTGCGGCCGGACGGCTGCCCGGTCGGAGGGGTTGGTGGACGTGGACGGGGTCTTCCGGGCGCTGGCCGACCCCAGTCGGCGGCTGCTCCTCGACAGCCTCAACGATCGCGACGGGCAGAGCCTGACCGAACTGTGTTCGGGCTTGTCGATGGCGCGGCAGTCGGTCACCAAGCATCTGGCCGTTCTGGCGGCGGCCGGCCTGGTGTCGGTGACGTGGCAGGGCCGGGAGAGGCGGCACCACCTCGACGCGGGGCCGATCCACCTCGTCGCCGACCGCTGGATCGACCGTTACGACCACCGGCGGGCGGCGCCGGGGAATGCGCGCGGTGAGTTCGTCTACATCACCTATATCCGCACCACCCCGGAACGGCTGTGGCATGCGGTCACCAATCCGGAGTCGTCGAACCGCCATATGGGTCATGCCGTCGAATCGGATTGGCTGCGAGGATCGCCCTACACCTGGACGCAGGGCGGGTTGCGGATCACCGATCCCGGTCAGGTGATCGTCGAATCCGATCCGTACCGTCGGCTCGCGTTCACCTTCCACACCTTCGTCCCGGCGATCCGCACCGTCGACCCCGGCCTGGACGAGGAGATCATCGCGCGGGCCGCGGCCGAGCGGCGGTCGCGGGTGTCCTTCGAGCTCGAGCCTGCGCAGGATCAGGTGAAGCTCACGGTGCTCCATGACCGGTTGGGGCCGGAAGGAACTGTGCGCGAGCTGATCTCGCAGCTCTGGCCGCGCACGCTGGCCAACCTGAAATCCGGCCTGGAGCAGCCGAACCCGCCAGCCTGATCCCGTCGGCGGGACGGGTCAGGTCATCGCCTGCTGTGGATCGCGCTGGACCGGAGCCGGCCACGGCTCGGGCGGCGGGCGCTGGCGCACCCGTTGCGGCCACCAGAACCACTTGCCGAGCAGCGCCGCGATGGACGGGGTCATGAAGGATCGGATCACCAGGGTGTCGAAGAGCAGGCCGAGGCCGATCGTGGTGCCGACCTGACCGATCACCGCCAGCTCGCTGACCGCCATCGACATCATGGTGAACGCGAACACCAGCCCGGCGGAGGTGACCACCGAACCGCTGCCGCCCATGGCCCGGATCATGCCGGTGTTGAGCCCGGCGTGGATCTCCTCCCGCATTCGGGACACCA
>NZ_JBSFPX010000325.1:0-4384 GCF_053588415.1 Mycobacterium sp. NPDC003449 | reverse complement strand
GCGCGATCCTCGGCAACGACGACGCCGTGCTGGTGGTCAACCGGCTCGACACCGCGATCCCGGTCATCGACGAGGTGTCGCGGATCGACGCGGTTCCGCTGGGCATGCTCGCGGCGGTGGAGGTGGCGGGCCCAGGCCAGTCGATTCGCACCCTGTCCAATGCCTACGGCCTGGCGACGATCTTCGACCTCGACGCGGCCGCCACCCGCGTCGTCTCACCCGTGGCCCGCGCGCTGACCGGGAACCGCTCGGCGGTCGTGGTCCGGACGCCCACCGGCGATGTCGCCGACCGCACGATCCCGGCGGGTTCCCTCGAACTGTCCGGTCAGCGCAGGAACGCATCGGTCGACGTGTCGCGCGGTGCGGTCGAGATCATGGATGTGGTCGAGCGGGTCAGCCCGTTGACCGATGTGGTCGGCGAGGCGGGTACCAACACCGGCGGGATGATCGCCAATGTGCGGCAGAGCATGGCCGACCTGTCGCAGCATGCGGTGGCCGATGTGCGCATCCAGGATCTGCTCGCGGTGGACACCTTTGTGCCGCAGGAGGTTCGGGGCGGTGTCGCCGGTGAGGTGGCTCTGGAGAACGCGGTAGCCCTCGCGGCCATGGTGCGCACCGCGCAGAGCGGTATGCGGGCGGTGGCCGATGAGGTGCGGGCCCGGCTGCGGGCCGCGGGTGCCGGGCGGGCCGACGTCGCGGTCGGCGGAGTGGAGGCCGAGATGGCGGTGCTCGGCGCGCTCACCACACCGGGGACCGACAAACCGCTCGTGGTGCTCGACCTGGGTGGCGGCTCCACCGATGCGGCACTGATCGAGACCGACGGCGATATCGAGGCGGTGCACCTGGCCGGTGCGGGCGACCTGGTCACCCGGCTCATCGACGCCGAACTCGGGCTCGACAACCTGGAACTGGCCGAGGAGATCAAACGTTTCCCGCTGGGCAAAGCCGAGAGCTTCTTTCACGTCATGCTGGAGAGCGGCACCGTGCAGTTCTTCGAAAAACCCTTACCGCCTTCGGCATTCGCACGGGTGGTGACGCTGGCCGAGTCCGGTATGAATCCGGTACCGACCCGGCATTCGATCGACCGGATCAAGGTCGTGCGGCGAGCGGCCAAGGAGCGGGTCTTCGTCGTCAACGCGTTGCGGGCGTTGCGCGCGATCGCCCCCGGCGGTGACCTGCGCCAGATCGACTTCGTGGTGCTGCTCGGCGGATGTGCGCTCGATTTCGAGATTCCCGAACTGATCGCCGACGCCCTCGCGCCGTACGGAATCGTCTGCGGCACCGGGAATGTGCGCGGCAGCGAGGGTCCGCGGAACGCGGTGGCCTCCGGACTTGTGGCATCCCACGCGCAGCGGGCGGGGGCTCCCGTTGGTACGTGACGGCGGGCAGTCGGGCCGGCCGGTGATCGTGGTGCTCAGCGCCGCGAGCGGGGAGGTCGAGCGCGAGTTACTGGCCGGTATCGAGGAGGAGGGCGTGCCGTACTCCGTCGCGCCCGCAGGTCCCGGGGCAGATACGGCCGAGCTGGCGCGCCGGGCGGCCATGGCGTCGCCACTTCGGGTCGGGGTCGCCATCGGACCCGGCGGCGACATCTGTGTGCAGCACGCACAACTGTCAGATCCCTTGCCGGAGATGAGTTCTGGTGTGCGGCCGGATGCCGCGACCGCGCGCATGCTCGGCCACAACGCGGCTCGCATCGTGGTGGGTCTTCCGCTGAAACCGGATAACTGATTACGCCGATCCGGCCGTTGGGGTGGACATGACGGCCGGCGGGGGCGATACTCGTCTATCAAAGGTTGAGTTTCATACCTTTAAGCTCGTCGGGGAGCGATGGCCGGCATCCGGTCGGCGGCAGTCAACTGCAGAAGCATTGCGAATGAGGGAGTTTGACATGGCGGGTGTCGAAGAACATCTGGAGAGCGCGGACTATCTGCAGAAGCGCCAGCTGCGCTCGGGCAGTGCGGGCTGGGTCCTGCTGGCCGGCCTCGGCGTCAGCTATGTGGTCTCCGGCGACTATTCGGGCTGGAACTTCGGGTTGGCGCAGGGCGGTTTCGGTGGGCTGGCGATCGCCGCGGTGATCATCGCGGGGATGTATCTGGCCCTGGTGCTGGGTATGGCCGAACTGTCCTCGGCGCTGCCGGCGGCGGGTGGCGGCTACACCTTCGCCCGCCGCGCCCTCGGCCCATGGGGCGGATTCGCCACCGGCACCGCGATCCTGATCGAGTACGCGATCGCGCCCGCGGCCATCGCGACGTTCATCGGTGCCTATGTGGAATCGCTCGGCCTGTTCGGCATCACCAGCGGCTGGTGGGTCTACCTCGCGGCGTACGCGGTGTTCATCGGCATTCACCTGGCCGGGGTCGGTGAGGCACTCAAGGTGATGTTCGTGATCACCGCGATCGCCCTGGTCGGGCTGCTGGTGTTCGCCGTCGCCGCACTCGGCCAGTTCGACTTGGCCAACCTGACCAACATCGCGGTGGACCAGGGCGCCACCGGCGCCTCCAGCTTCCTGCCGCACGGTTACCTGGGCATCTGGGCGGCGATCCCGTTCGCCATCTGGTTCTTCCTCGCGATCGAGGGGGTTCCGCTGGCCGCCGAGGAGACCGCCAACCCCGAGCGCAACGTGCCGCGCGGCATCATCGCCGCGATGGGCGTCCTGCTGGTCACCTGTGTCACCGCGCTGTTCCTCACCACCGGCGCCGGGGGCGCCGAGGAGATGTCGGGTTCGGGTAACCCGCTGGTCGAGGCGCTCGGCGACGGCACCGCCGCCAAGCTGGTCAACTACATCGGCCTGGCCGGCCTGATCGCCAGCTTCTTCTCGATCATCTACGCCTACTCGCGCCAGCTGTTCGCGCTGTCGCGGGCCGGCTACCTGCCGACCGTGCTGTCGGTGACCAACACCCGCAAGGCACCCACCCTGGCGTTGGTGATCCCCGGCATCATCGGGTTCCTGCTGTCGCTGACCGGTCAGGGCGATCTGCTGCTCAACATGGCGGTGTTCGGGGCCGCGCTGAGCTATGTGCTGATGATGGTCAGCCATATCGTGCTGCGGCGCCGGGAACCGGATATGCCGCGGCCCTACCGCACCCCGGGCGGTGCGGTGACCACCGGGTTCGCCCTCGTCATCGCCGTCCTCGCGGTCATCGCGACGTTCCTGGTCGACCATGTCGCTGCGCTGTGCTGCCTCGGGGTGTTCGCGGCGTTCATGCTGTACTTCGCGGTCTACAGCCGCCACCGCCTGGTGGCGAACTCGCCCGACGAGGAGTTCGCCATGCTCGCCGCGGCCGAGGACGAACTGAGGTGAGGTACCGCCAGCAGGTGTCCGGGGTGAACTACACCTTCGACGGTCTGGTCGAGGTGCTGGCCAAGGCCACCCCGCTGCGCTCGGGCGACCAGCTCGCCGGGTGCGCCGCCGAGCACGATGGTGAACGGGCCGCGGCCGCATGGGTTCTCGCCGATCTCCCGTTGGACACCTTCCTCAACGAAGTGGTGGTCGACTACGACACCGACGAGGTCACCCGGCTGATCCTGGACAGCCATGACCGGCGGGCCTTCTCGGCGGTGTCGCAGCTGACCGTCGGCGGATTCCGGGACTGGCTGCTGGAAACCGCGGCGCACGATGACAGCGCCGAGCGGCTGGCCGCCGTCGCGCCGGGCCTGACCCCGGAGATGGTGGCGGCGGTCAGCAAGATCATGCGCAACCAGGATCTGATCGCGGTGTCGGCGGCCATGCGGGTCACCTCGGCGTTGCGCACCACCATCGGTGCGCCCGGCACACTGGCGACCCGGCTGCAGCCCAACCATCCGACCGACGATCCGCGCGGCATCGCCGCCGCGGTGCTCGACGGGCTGCTGCTGGGCTGCGGAGACGCCGTCATCGGCATCAACCCGGCCACCGATTCGCCACAGGCCACCGCGGACCTACTCGGGCTGCTGGACTCGATCCGCACCCGCTTCGACATCCCGGTCCAGTCCTGCGTGCTGTCGCACGTCACCACGACGATCGGGCTGATCGAGGCGGGCGCCCCCGTCGACCTGGTGTTCCAGTCGATCGCCGGGACCGAGGGGGCCAACACGGCGTTCGGCGTGAATCTCGCGCTGCTGCGGGAAGCCAATGCGGCCGCCCGCTCGCTGGGTCGCGGCACGGTCGGAGACAACGTCATGTACCTGGAGACCGGGCAGGGCTCGGCGCTGAGCTCGGGCGCCCACCTCGGTGTCGGGGGCAGGCCGGTGGACCAGCTGACCCTGGAGGCGAGGGCCTATGCGGTGGCCCGTGATCTGCAGCCGCTTCTGGTCAACACGGTGGTCGGGTTCATCGGCCCGGAATACCTCTACGACGGCCGCCAGATCATCCGGGCCGGGCTGGAGGACCACTTCTGCGGCAAGC
>NZ_JBSFPX010000324.1:0-4435 GCF_053588415.1 Mycobacterium sp. NPDC003449 | reverse complement strand
CAGATTCGACCGCGATGGCACCGCAACCATCAACCATCCCGGGGTATGTTCGGCTACGGACCGTAGGAGAAACACCAAACCCCAGTCCGCCCAACAACAATCACCGACCACACCAGAAGGAACCGGCCGTGCGAGCCATCACCGCCGTCGCCCCCACCACCCGCACGCCCGGCAGAACCATCCTCACCATCACCAGAACACGACGACCAGGAAGAGGCGCTGAGCATGCATTTCGAGACCAAGAAGGTCGTTGTGATAGGTGGCAGCGCCGGCATAGGTCGGCAGGTGGCGATCGACGTCGTCGAACATGGCGGGCGCGCGGTGATCGTCGGGCGATCGCCGGCCCGCGTCGATGACACCGTCGCCGAGTTGACTGCCCGGCGCGGCGAAGCCTGGGGCATCGCCGCCGATCTGGCGGATCGTGCCGCGGTCCCGGGTATCCAACGCGAACTCTCCGAGCAGCACCGGGACGCCACCCTGCTCGTGAACGCGGCCGGGTTCTTCATACCGAAACCGTTTATCGAGTACGACTACGAGTTCTACGACTCCTACATGGAGCTCAACTATGCCCTGTTCTTCCTGACACAGACCATCGTCGAGGGGATGATCGCCAACGGCGAAGGCGGCTCCATCGTCAACATCGGCAGCATGTGGGCCCATCAGGCCATCGGTATCACCCCTTCGTGTGGGCACTCGATGCAGAAGGCCGGGCTGCACGCGCTCACCCATAACCTTGCGATCGAGCTTGCCGGACACAAGATCCGAGTCAACGCGGTGGCACCGGCCGCCGTGAAGACCCCTGCTCTGGAGCGGTGGGTGCCGAAAGACGAGATCGACGCCACGATGGAGTCGTTCGGCCCGTTTCATCCGCTGGGGCGGGTCGGCACCCCCACCGATGTCGCGAACGCCGTCACCTATCTACTCTCCGACCGGGCAAGTTGGGTCACGGGCGCGATTCTGAACGTCGACGGCGGCGTCATGGCTGGTCGCAACTAGCCAGGTCACCATTTGGCACCCCTGATGGTTGCTCCCGGGGCACGCTGACGAGAAACGGATTCAGTCCTGATCGGGATCGGCCACATCGGTTCCGATCGTCACACTTGAATGGACGATAGAGTCCTCCTATAAGCGGGGCTATTCGGTTTGATCCGGTTGCCGGGCGACCGATATCCCTTGCACATGCGGGCAGAATAGGCCGGTATCCGGCGTTCGTCGATTTGCTCACCGCCTGACTGGGGCCGAGTCGATGCCGGGTGGGCCCAGACACCAGAGAGGACTATATAGTCCTCATTCGCTATTCTGATGTCTAGGGCGTCCCGATAGCAGTATCGTGCGGCGCCGATCACCGGGTACGGCGCGTCCACCAGAAGGGGCGCGCCCGGATGTCAGGAGCATCATCATGATCGACGGCGACTACGACGACATCGGGCCTGACGGCACGTTGGGGCCCAGCGAATCTCTGGATTCTGACCAGGTGCGCAACGACGACGGTGACATCGTGGTCGACGCGCCGCTGCGCTGGATCGCCCCACGAGACCACCTGACGCTGGATAACCGTCTAGCCGCCGAGGAGTCCGAGGTCGGCTACGACGAGCGGGGCGAGGTCGGGTACGGCCCGGCCCGGCTGCCGCGCAACGGGCGCCACCGCGGCCAGATCAGTGGCAGTCCGTATGACGGTTCGTCGTTTTTCCTGGTGGCCCGTGAAGAGTTTGACGAGGACGGTGAGGACGGCGACTGAGCGAACCGGGCACACGGTCGCGGCACGGATCATCCGACCCTGATTGCCGACGTGTGGACATGGCGCACCAGATTGTCGAGTTCGCGCAGAGCGAGGAATGTGTGATGTCTATGAATGCGCTCGGTGCCGCTGCCGTCGCCGCGGAAGCCGCCCGAGGGGCGACCATGATCGTGTTCGCGGCCAATGGAATAACGCGGTTCTGACGTGGAGCCACGTGTGGAAATCCGACACTTTCGAGCATTCGTCGCCGTCGTCGAGGCCGGGAGCTTCTCCGCAGGCGCCCGCAGTCTCAACGTCAGCCAGCCCGCACTGTCACAGAACGTCGCGATTCTCGAACAGTCGCTGAACAGACGCTTGCTCGACCGCAATCCCAGCGGGGTCTCACCAACCCCGGCCGGGGCCGCGTTCCTCAGCGAGGCACGCATTCTCATCAGGCGCTTCGAACGGGCTCTCGCCGTCATGGCCAACTTCTCGCCTCAAGCCGCCGCCGTATTGCGGATTGCTCTACACGCCGAGATGACGGTACAACCGCTGTCCGATGCTCTGTCGAAACTGGCCGCATCCCCCTTCCGCAACACCACCGTTCAGATCTCACAACTGCCCTGCCCCACCCAACTGGCGGCGCTGAAGAAGGGAGCACTGGATCTCGCGCTCATCACGGAACGCCCCACCGAGGAGGGCATCGACGTCGCGCTCGTCGCCGAGGAACCGCTGGGCGTCCTGCTAGCCGCCGACGAAGCACACAGCCTGAACCTGTGCACCACAAACCTACGCCTCGACGACCTGACCAGCCTGGAATGGCTGGGATTCCCCAGATCGCACTGCCCGGCATGGTACGACCACGTCGCCGCCGTCCTGCGCAACCACGGGATCGCCATCAGCGCCGACACGGCAGAGACGACAGAACTCGCGCCGGCGGTCAAACTCGCCCAACTCAGCATGGGCCGACGATTCGCCCTCGCCCCACGCCCGCCGCTACAGGAACTCTGCCAGACCCTGCTCTGGCTGCCATTGGTCGGCCAACCGCTGGTGCGCCGGACATGGACCGCATGGACCGCGTGGTCAACCCGTCGAGACCTCGCCCTCCTGGTCGCTGCGATGGACACCCAATCCACCTCATAACCCGCAGCCATGCACGTGGTTGCCGACGATGGGGCGGCATTATAGGATGGACCAAATAGTCCCTTCATTACCCGGTTTCCGGACGGCCCCGGCCCGTACGTCGAGGCAGGCGCAACGAACGCCGAACCTCTTGGGAAGGAACAACAATGAACGACAACGGGCACCCTGCCGAAGATCTGGCGATCCTGGAGCAACTCAACCTCGACTACATCCATTCCGATCAGAGCAATGATGTCGGCCGTTTCAAAGAGCTTCTGGCGGACGACTTCATCATCCAGATCGAAGGTCTCACCCTGAATCTGGATGAGTACCTGGTTTACATCGCAAAGCCGCGTCCGTTCAAGGATCTCGCCGTACGCGATGTCAATATCCGCATCCTCGGTGATGTCGCGCTGATCCACGCCCGCAGCACATTGACCACGCTCCACGATGGCGTGGCCAAGGAAGCCCTGTACACGGATACCTACCAGAAGCGCGATGGCACCTGGGTGTGTGTCGCCGCCTGTGCGCTCGATCCGGTCCCGGCCGCCTGATGTCTGACATTGCCGCCCGGGCTCGTTATGAACAGTTCACCCAACTTCACTGTGGCCCCGATATATTCATCATGCCCAACGTGTGGGACGGCCCGTCGGCCCTGCTCTTCAAAGAGGCCGGATTCGAGTCGATCGCGACCTCCTCGGCGACGCTCGCCGCGATGCTGGGCCGAATCGACGGCATCCACGCCGTCAGCCGTGACGAGCACCTGGACCATGCCGCCCTACTCACCTCGGTGAGTGGGTTGCCGGTCAACGGCGACTTCGAGGACGGTTACGGCGAGACCCCCGAGGATGTCCGGGCCACGGTCGACGCCGCGATCGCCCGCGGTCTGGCCGGCATCGGAGTCGAGGACACCACCGGTGACCCGACGAACCCCATTCGCGACTTCGACGATGCGGTTCGCCGCGTCGAGGCCGCCGCCGCCTCGGCACACGGCCAGATCGTCCTGACCGGCCGTACGGACAACTTCTTGTGGGGCATCACCGATATCGATGACACCATCCGCCGCCTTTCTGCCTTCGCGGAGGCAGGGGCTGACGTCCTCTACGCGCCGAACCTGCCGGACATCTCGGCCGTCGGCGCGGTCGTCAGGGCCGTAGCCCCCAAACCGGTCAACCTCCTGGTCAGCCCGCAGGACACGGTTACCCTCGCAGAACTGCAGACGATCGGGGTCCGCCGGGTCAGCCTCGGGGTCGACCCCGACATGAATGCCCTCGGAGCCACCCAAGAGGCTGCCGTAAGGCTTGCGGGCGGAGACTTGACGGCACTCGCATCAAGACTCGACTTCGGCCACATCATCGACCTGATCAAGTTGTGACGGAGTGATGACGGATCTCGGCGAGGCCACTGGTCGCCCTGGTCGGTTCGTAGCATCGGTACCTGATGGTGCACGGCGGATGAGCCGCCCGCCCGAAAGGACTGACGCATGGAATTCGGCCCACAGAAGGGTGTGGCCCTGCTGACACTTGCTTTGGCCTTGACGGCCTGCGGCACCTCGACGACCGATGCGCAGTCCAGCTCGCAGGCGTCGCCGTCGCA
>NZ_JBSFPX010000323.1:0-4487 GCF_053588415.1 Mycobacterium sp. NPDC003449 | reverse complement strand
CCACCAGATCGGTGGACGTTATCGAACCTGTCGATAGTGCTTGCCCGATAGCCACGGCGTCCATCTTGACGACGCGTGAGTCTGGGGATGTCATATTTCCGTCTTATGCCTGTATCGCTACCCGCTTGGATAGAACTGTCGTCAACTGGCGCAGGGCATCTGAATTTCCGTTCTTCATCTCGCGTGCGTAATCGAGGACTTGTCTCTGCTCCGCGGGTGCTGCTAGGAAACGGGTTGCGCGAGTGAACTTCTCTTCCAGATCGAGCCACGAAAGCGGCTTCGACACATCGCCTCTGGGTTCGGTGTCGTCGGAAACATAGCGCCGGTCATCGCAGGCGACGGTGACTCGGGCGAAGGTCCTGGCCGGGAATCGTCGATCGAACTCGGGATCGCACACGAGTGTGACCTTGCCGGCCAACTCGATGGCGGCTTCGTTGTTCAGCGATGCTGCTGTCAGAGGTAACAAGGATTGTGGACCCACGACTGCGGCGAGACCGAGGCAGTACGGAATGCTGTATTGGACGTCGATGAGATTGCGCGGCGCCGTCCGGTTCGAGATGCGCAGCGCTCCACTGGTTGTCGCGACTTCGATGGCGTCGATGGTGGTCGGGTCGATGTCGTGTCTTTCAACGAGCGCGGAGAAGGCGTCCAGCGGCGCATGCACATGACGGCAGCATGCATACAATTTGAAGTAGGTGTTGGCGATGTGGTGGGCCGATCCGAGGGCGAGAGCTGCTGGGAACGTGTAATGACGAGTGCTGTCCAGGATGTTGCGAGGTCCGGTGTGTCCGGCCTGTGCCAGGTGCAACGCCATCAGACCGGTGACCACCGACCAGGGGATTCCTTCCTTGAGTGCACTGCCTTCGGGCGTGGGTATCCGAGGCGCTGGAGCGCTGGCGAACAATTGGTTCGGGGAGCTTTCCCCGGCGATGGCAAGCGCGTGCGCAATGACATTCGCCGGCGAACGGCGTAACGCGGCGGCTGTGGCTACGGTGGCGTAAGCAGACCAAGTTCCGGTGTTTCCGTATGATGTGCGCGCAGCTCCGATCGTTACGCCGACTTCGTAACCGATGACGATGGCGGTGATGACATCTTCGATGTCGGCAGTTGTCTCGGATGCGACTGCCAGCGCGGTCGGAATGACGGCTGCGCCGGGGTGGCCGCGTGCGAGGCGGTGACCGTCGTCGAGGTCGAGTGCGCACGCGGATGCGCTGTTGGCCCACGCCGCACCCACTGGTGAGCTCGCGGCGTCGGCGAACCAAATCGGCGCATCCCCGCCACCCAAGGTTCCTTGAACCACTGCCCGAGCTGCGCTGGGACCCCGCTCGTCGACGCCGGCCCAGGCTGAACACACCAGATCGAGAACGCACTTGAACGCTGCTTGCCGATCGGGTTCAGTGGAGCGCACTTGACGTTCGGAGACTATGTAGTCGGCGATCTGTTCGGTGAAGTTTCGATAGCGTTCGACGGACACGTCCTCGCCGGAAACCATCTTGCTAGATGTCATGGGAACAAGCCTCTTTCACGGTGTGCCTGGGCGACGTTGTCCAGTCAGGGCGTCGAGAACCGGGCGAGACCGAACGATGTGAGCGCGGGGTGGCGGTTGCCATCGAGTACCTCGTCGGCGACGGATTCGGCGAGGAACACCGACAGCGTCACACCACTGTGGGTGGCGACGACATACACCGCGCGGTTGTCGCCGGCCCAGTCGGCGATGGTCATGCCGTCTTCGGGCATGACGCGGGTACCGAGCTGGACGGTTTCGGTGAAGGCGTTGTCAAGCGATGGATACAGTTCGCGGGCGCGCCGCAACAGAATGTCGGGGATGGTCCAGATCCTGGGATCGTCGAGATCCCACTGGCTGCCGGTGGGGTGATCTGTGAAGGTCACACCGCCGTTTCGTGCTGGGCGTATGGCGATGCCAGTAGCGCGCACGATATGGCTAATCCCGGATTCGACGGGCGCTGTTGTGCTGACCAGCCCTACCGTCGATCGTGCGGACCCGTGTGCCGTTGTGGCGACGCCGGGATCGATCACCGGTAGCTCGGCTCCGGTGGCCGCGAGGATTGCACGGTTGCCGTTGCCGGCGGCCAGGATGGTGGTGTCGGCGTGAAAACGTTGCCGCGTTCCGTCGATCGACGTGGCATGCACACCGTCGGTGTCCACTCGGTCGACGGTGTGGAACGGGAGGAATCGGGCGCCGCGTGTTCGAGCACCGTTGAGCAGGCTGGTGCACATGGTGAGGGTGTCGACCCATCCCTCCGATGGAAACAGCGCACCGCCTCTCAGGGTTGCGGACCGCAATGACGGTTCCAGGTCGCGGACTTGTTCTGCCGAGAGCAGGCTGACGTCGTATCCGGTGGACGAGAGCTGCCGCACTTTCGCTTCGAGCGCCTCGATCTCCTCGCTGGTCTGCGCGATCTGGACGTTGCCGCTCTGATGGAACCAATCGGCCGAACCCAGCGCGCGCCGATCTCGCGCACGTTCGTGTGCTCGAAGCCCTTCGAGGTTGAGGTCCGCGTAGGTCTGGGGAGTCTTGTTGTTGGCATTGACCCAGGCAAAAGTGGCGGAGCTGGTGACCGATGCGACGGCAGCGGAATCGACGACGGTGACATCGGAGCCCCGTCGTGCGAATTCGTACGCCAGGCTTGATCCGATGACTCCCGCTCCGACGATGACCACGCTGTGCGGCATATGTATTTTCCTTCTTGAGAGAGTGGGTCGAGTTGCGCCGGGCGCAGGGGCGGTGCCCGCCGCTTGCACGCGCAGACGATTATCGGGTCTCGACGGACGCGAAGAATTTGCGTGCCCGCTCCGTGGTCGGATTGTGCAGAACATCTTTGGGAGCGCCGCGCTCGACGACCTTGCCTGCGTCCATCATGATCAGTTCGTCGGCGACGTCCTCGGCGAAGCGCATCTCGTGGGTGACGATGACCATCGTCGATCCCGCATCGGCCAGTGACCGCATCACAGTCAAGACCTCGCTGACGAGTTCGGGATCCAAGGCGCTGGTGGGTTCGTCGAACAACAACACACGAGGTTGCAGGGCCAGCGCACGTGCGATGGCGACGCGTTGTTGCTGTCCGCCGGACAACTCGCTGGGGTAGTGGTCTTTTCGGTTCGTCAACCCCACTTGCGTCAGGACTCGGATCGCTTCCGTGCGGGCGTCGTCCTTTCCGACCTTCTTCACGAGCATCGGTGCGATCGTGACGTTTTCCAGCGCGGTGTAGTTGGGGAATAGGTTGAAATGCTGGAACACCATGCCGAAGTTGATGACCTGCCGCCTGGCGGCGGCCTTGGACAGCAGAACCCGGTGCCCGTTGCGGAGCTGGTATCCGATCATCTCACCGTCGAGAAAGAGGCCGCCACCGTCGATCTCTTCGAGCATGTTGATCGTGCGCAACAGCGTGCTCTTGCCCGAGCCCGAAGGGCCGACGATGCAGGTGACCGTTCCGGCGTGAACATCCAAGCTGACGTTACTCACAGCGCTGAGATCACCGAAGTGCTTGCTCACGTCGACCAGTTGCAGCAGTGGGGTGGAGGCGTTCATTTGGTTGCTCCATTGACGGGGGTCGGTTCCGAGGTGGCCGTGCTGACCGTGCGGCGATGGAAGCCGCGTCCGAATCGCTTTTCGAGCCTCGACTGGCCGAACATCGCCGCGCTGGTCAGGGCGAGGTACCAGATGACGGCAACGGTCAGCAGGGGGATGGTCTCGAAATTGCGAGCGTAGATCGTTTGCACGGTGGTGAGAAGTTCGGTGTAACCGATGACCGACACCAAGGACGTGCTCTTGAAAATCGTGATGGTTTCGTTGGCCATCGACGGCGTGATCACTCGAATAAGCTGTGGGCCGAGTATCTTTCGCCA
This sequence comes from Mycobacterium sp. NPDC003449, assembly GCF_053588415.1. NCBI lineage: Bacteria > Bacillati > Actinomycetota > Actinomycetes > Mycobacteriales > Mycobacteriaceae > Mycobacterium > Mycobacterium sp. NPDC003449. The sequence goes on along the minus strand of NZ_JBSFPX010000323.1, from coordinate 620 downwards.
CGCCTGGAACTGGGAGAGGCCGAGAGATTTGCATGCCTCGAATTGACCGGGCGGTAGTGACAGGACTCCGCCGCGAAAAATTTCTGCGGAGTATGCGCCGAGATAGATGGCGAGGCCGATCACCGCCGCGCTGAATCGTGAGATGACGTCGTTGGCAGCCAGGTTTCCGATGCTCGGTCCGAACGGGATGCCGACGCTGAAGGTGGGAACTAGAGCGCCGAAGAAGAATACCACCAACAACATCACCAGCGGAGGCATCGCCCGCATCAGCCAAATATAGAGTAGTGCAGTGATTCTCAGCACTATCAGTGACGACATGCGACAGTATGCGGTGACGATTCCGATTGCCAGCCCCAAGGCTGTGGTGAGCACCGTCAGGAGGATGGTGTTCGCCACGCCGGTAAGGATGACCTCGCTGAACAGGTAGGACCCGACGATGTCCCAGCGCCAATTCTCGTTGAACACGAAGAAGTGGATCAATGCCAAGGCCAGGTACGCCGCAACGACGATACTGATCCAGTGGGCGATGCCCATTCGATGACGGAATAGGAGAACCCCCCCCACCCCCCCAAACCAAAAAACACCAACAAAAAAAAAAAAAAAAAAATAAAAAAAAAACA
>NZ_JBSFPX010000322.1:0-4526 GCF_053588415.1 Mycobacterium sp. NPDC003449 | reverse complement strand
TCGAACAGCGCGGCGTGCTGGCGCTCGCCCAGGTCACCGGCATCCAGGAGACCAACACCGAGATCAACAATCAGCCGTTGGTGAAGCTGGATCTGCGGATCTCGGGGCCAGGGGTCTCCTTCACCAGCCACGACCGGGTTCTCGCGTCGATCATGCGGCTGCCGATCATCACCAACCGCAAGCTCGTCGTGCTGGTCGATCCGGCCACCAAGCAGTACCAGATCGACTGGGATAGAAGTGGTTTGATCGGCGGGTTGACCCCGGCGACGTTCACGCTGGCCGAGGACGGCACCAGCCACGACCTGACCGGGCAGAGCGGGCCGCTGATGGAGATCCTGCAGATCCTCAAGGCGCACAACATCGGGATGGACGACATGATCGACCTGCGCGCCAATCCGGCGGCGCGCGAGCAGGTGCAGGCGGTGGTGCGCCGGGCCGCAGCGCGGGACACATCGGCGCCCGTATCCCAAACCGCACCGGCCGCACCCTTTCTGGCCCCGCCCGAGCCGTCGACCGCGCGGCGCCTGCAGGAACTCGAAACGTTGCGGGCCACCGGCGCTATCACCGAGGACGAATATGCCGGTAAGCGCCGACAGATCATCGCCGATCTGTAACCGCGTTGCCACTCGTCGGTGGTAACGTGCGCTTTGCGGTCCATTGAATTCATCGCGGCGGGTGTGGCTGTCGACGGAGCGGCGAACTCAAGATACGGGTCCGCGGCTACCGAAAGGCGGGCCATGACATCGACGGAACCGCAAGCCGAACGGTCCGGCGAGAAGGTCAGCCTGCCGACGCTGACCGCGATGGTGATCGGGTCGATGATCGGCTCCGGGGTCTTCCTTCTCCCGCGCCGATTCGGCGCCGAAACCGGGGTCGCCGGTGCGCTGATCGCATGGACGATCGCCGGTGCCGGAATGCTGATGCTGGCGTTCGTCTTTCAGCGGCTGGCCACCCGCAAACCCGACCTCGACGCCGGTGTCTACGCCTACGCCAAGGCCGGGTTCGGCGACTACGTCGGCTTCAACGCCGCGTTCGGGTTCTGGGCCTCGGCCTGCGCGGGCAACACGTCGTACTGGGTGCTGATCATGGCGACCGCGAGCGCGCTGTTCCCGGCGCTGGGCACCGGGGACACGTTCGTGGCGGTGCTCATCGCCTCGGTCGGGGTGTGGCTGTTCTGCTATCTCATTCTGCGCGGTGTCAAGGAGGCGGCGATCATCAACCGGATCGCCACCGTCGCCAAAATCGTTCCCATCATGGTGTTTATCGTCATCGCGATCATCGCCTTCAAGGCCGATGTGTTTGCCGGGAACTTCTGGGGCGGCGACGGTAACTACTCCTGGCAGTCGCTGTTCGAGCAGGCCAAAGGCACCATGCTCATCACGGTTTTCGTATTCATGGGCATCGAGGGGGCCAGCGTCTACTCCCGGTTCGCGCGCAGGCGCGAGGACGTCGGGCGCGCCACCGTCATCGGATTTCTGTCCGTGCTCGCCGTATTCATGCTGGTGACGCTGTGCTCCTACGGTGTGATGGCGCAGGACGAACTGGGCCGGGTCGATGATCCGCCGATGGCCGCGGTGCTGGAATCGGTGGTCGGGCAGTGGGGTTCGGTTTTCATCCGGATCGGCGTGCTGCTTTCGGTGCTCGGCGCGTATCTGGCCTGGACGCTGATGGCTGCCGAGATCCTGTATCTGCCCGCCAAGAGTGACGATATGCCGAAGTTTCTGGCCAGGACCAATTCTCACGGTGCGCCCGTCGCCGCACTGGTCATGGCCGCCGGCCTGGTGCAGCTGCTGCTGATCCTGGTGCTGTTCACCGCCAACGCACTCGACTTCATGCTGGATCTGACTGCGGCACTGGCGTTGATACCGTATATCCTGGCCGCGGCCTACGCCCTCAAGCTCACGATCACCCGGGAGACCTACCGGGATCGCCGCTCCCTGGTGCCGGACATGGTGGTGGCGGCGTTGGCGACGATATACACATTGTTTCTGGTGTATGCCGCGGGCTGGGATCATCTGCTGCTGTCGTGTCTGCTGTACGCGCCCGGCGCGGTGCTGTACGTGATGGCCCGGCGTGAGCGCGGCCGCCGGGTGTTCCGGCCCGCCGAGGCAGTGCTTTTCGGCGTCATCGTGATCGGCGCGATCGGTGCCGTGGTGAGCCTGACGACGGGCGCGATCGAACTCGATCTGCCGAATCCGGTCGAGACCACCGGGCTCGTGCATCTTCCCGATCCAGCCGAGACCACCGGGGTCAAATGACGAGAGGACCGCTATGAGAGCCGACGGGTACGGTGTTCATTCCGAGGTGGGCACGCTGCGCAAGGTGCTGGTGTGCTCGCCCGGACTGGCCCACGAACGACTGACCCCGACCAACTGCGACGACCTGCTGTTCGACGATGTGCTGTGGGTGCAGAACGCGCGTCGCGACCACTTCGACTTCATGGACAAGATGCGCGACCGCGGTGTCGAGGTGGTCGAGCTGCACAATCTGCTGACCGAGACGATGGACATTCCGGAGGCGAAGGCGTGGTTGCTGGACCGCAAGATCGTCGCGAACGAGGTGGGGCTCGGGCTGGTCGACGACACCCGCGGCTTCCTGAACTCGCTGAGCACGCGCAGGCTGACCGAGTTGCTGATCGGCGGCATGTCGATCCGGGACCTGCCCGCCGAAATGCAGTCGGGGCACCGGGCATTGGCGCGGGAGGCCACCGGCGTCACCGAGTATCTGATGCCGCCGCTGCCGAACACGCTCTACACCCGGGACACCACCTGCTGGATCTACGGTGGGCTGACGCTCAATCCGTTGTTCTGGCAGGCCCGGCACGACGAAACCCTGTTGATGAAGGCGATCTACGAGTTCCATCCCGACTACGTCGGGTCGAGGGTCTGGTGGGGCGACCCGGAGCGGACCTGGGGACTGTCGACGATCGAAGGTGGCGACGTCATGGTGCCCGGCAACGGCGTCGTCCTGATCGGGATGAGTGAGCGCACGTCACGTCAGGCCATCACGCAGGTGGCGGCCGAACTGTTCGTCGAGAACGCGGCCGAGAAGATCATCGTCGCGGGGATGCCCAAACTGCGCTCGGCGATGCACCTGGACACCGTGTTCACCTTCGCCGACCGTGATGTGGTCACCATCTACCCCGACATCGTCGACTCGATCCAGCCGTTCGTGCTGCATCCCAGCGACACCGACCCGGGTGTCGAGGTGGAGGAGGCCACCAAGCCTTTCGTGGAGACCGTCGCCGACGCGCTCGGGCTGGCCGAACTGCGGGTGGTGGAGACCGGTGGGACGAAGTACGACTCGGAGCGTCAACAATGGGACAGCGGCAACAATCTCGTCGCCGTCGAACCCGGGGTGGTCTTCGCCTATGATCGCAACACGCACACGAACTCGCTGTTGCGGAAGGCCGGTATCGAGGTGATCACCATCGTCGGCGCCGAGCTGTGCCGCGGCCGGGGTGGTGGACACTGCATGACCTGCCCGATCATCCGCGATCCGCTCGATTGGTAGCTCTCTAGAACACGTTCTACTTTTGCTGTTAGCCTGGGGTCCGGGATCACGAAAGGACCGGTGATGGCGGAAGGTAACGGAGCACTGGAAGGGCGGGTGGCGTTTGTCACCGGCGCCGCGCGCGGCCAGGGGCGGGCCCATGCCGTACGGCTGGCCCGCGAAGGTGCCGACATCATCGCGATCGATGTCTGCGCCGCCGTCGACGACAGCATCACCTACCCGCCGGCCACGCCGCAGGACCTCGCCGAGACGGTCAGTGCGGTCGAGGCCACCGGTCGCAAGGTGCTCGCCCGCGAGGTCGATATCCGCGACCTGGCGGCCCAGCAGCGCGTGGTCGCCGATGGTGTCGAGCAGTTCGGCCGGCTCGACATCGTGGTGGCCAACGCGGGTGTACTCAGCTGGGGCCGGATCTTCGAGATGTCGCCCGAGCAGTGGGACACCGTCGTCGACGTCAACCTCAACGGCACCTGGCGGACCATCCGGGCCGCGGTGCCCGCGATGATCGAGGCGGGCAACGGCGGCTCGATCATCGTGGTGAGCTCCTCGGCGGGCCTCAAGGCCACCCCGGGCAACGGTCACTACGCCGCGTCCAAGCACGGTCTGGTCGCGTTGACCAATTCATTGGCATTGGAGGTGGGGGAGTTCGGTATTCGGGTCAACTCCATCCACCCATACTCGATCGACACCCCGATGATCGAGCCCGAGGCGATGGCCGAGATATTCGGGAAGTACCCGAACTATCTGCACAGTTTCGCCCCGATGCCGTTGCAGCCGGCGGGGCAGAGCGGTGAAGGACTGTCGACCTTCATGACGCCCGAGGAGGTCACCGATGTGGTGGCCTGGTTGGCCGGTGACGGCTCGGCGACGCTGTCGGGCAGCCAGATCGCCGTCGACCGCGGCGTGATGAAGTACTGATTTTTCCCCGCGAGCAGACACAAAACTGCCCTGTTTCGGCGAGAATTGGGCAGTTTTTTTTATTCAAGCCCATAAACCTGTATCACCACATAAATGAA
>NZ_JBSFPX010000321.1:0-4575 GCF_053588415.1 Mycobacterium sp. NPDC003449 | reverse complement strand
ATCCGCACTGGACCTACGACGACCCGCGCTGGCTGGTCAAACACCTACCCGAACATGCCCGCGAGAACGTGATGTTCCGCAACGGGATCGCCACCTACAAGCTGCCGGAGACCGTTCCGGTGCTCGAAGGCCAGGTGCGGGTCTTCTGAGGCTATGACCCGAACGGCCCACACGGCGCGTCGTCGCGTCCGGCCTTCCGCAACAACGCCTTGAGTTGTCGCTGTTCGGTGGGCGTCAGGCGGTCCAGGACCCGCTGATCGGCGATGTGCACGGCATCCTCGGCCCGGGTGAGCAATTCTCGGCCGGCCGCGGTGAGCTCGGCCGGTAGCGCCCGGCCCGCGGTCGCCGTATCGGGCCGGGATACGGCGCCGATGGCCTCCAGGCGGTGCAGCAGCTGATTGGTCGCCTGTGCGGAGACATGGGTGTGGCGGGCCAGGTCGGCGCTGGTGAGCCCGGGATGCAGCGAAATGATGCGCAGGCAGACGAACTCTGCCAGCCCGAGTCCGACGGGAGCGAGAACCGCGGCCACCTCAGGGCGCAGCGTGGCAGCCACGCGGTGCAGCAGGTATCCCAGCGGCTCGCTGTCCGGGGCAGTCATAACTGGAATCCTCACACGGGCTGCCCGTGGCGACCATCCACACCGGGCGCACCGTTTCGCCCACAGCTCAACCAGTTCTCAGCCAGATCTCATTGAATTGTCGCCATGCCGGGCGTATCAAGGAACTTGATACACCTGCCGGGCCGCGTTCCGTCGGTCCGGTGCGATCTGGAAAGGAATGTGTGACATGGGTTTTGGAGGATTTGGCGGCGGCTTTGGTCCGGCGGGATTCGGATTCGGTGGCGGTGGCTGCGGCCATGAAGGGCAGGGCGGTTTCGGCCAGGGAGGGTTCGGCGGACCCGGTTTCGGTGGGGGCTTCGGCGGTGGCTCCGGGCCGGGCTTCGCGCTCAAGCGTGCGGCGATCGGCACCGCGGCACTGTTGCTCGACGGGCCGGCCACCGCCGAGCAGATCGTCGAGCGCACCACCGAAGCCACCGGCGGTGCCATCACCCCGCCGCTGGATATCGTCGAACTCGCCATCGCCGGGCTGGCTGGCCGCGGTGTGGTCACCGTCTCCGACGGTGTGGCCACGCTGACCGAATTCGGCACCCAGCTGCTGGCCTGGCGCGGCGTCACCAGTGAGACCGCGCACGCATTGTTGGGCAAGGTGGGCAAGTTCGCCGACGTGATCAAGATCCGTCACGGCCTGCACGAGGTCGCGGGGCTGGCCCGCACCATCGCGTTCACCGGCACCGACGCGCAGAAGGCCAAGCTCGGTGAGGTGCGGACGAACCTGCTGGCCGCGATCGACGAGGCGAAGAGGGCGCTGCACGGCGTGCTCGCCGAAAGCTGAAAACCCGCGCCGAGACTACGGTTTGTGGTCCGAATCCGCGCGGATCGCCGCAAAAACCGTAGTCTCGGCGTCAGGGCAGCTTGATGGCGGAGACGTACATGTCGACGATCGGCCGGTAGAGGTCGACGTCGTCGAGTTCGCTGCCCAGCACGACGCCCTCGCTGGTCGCGATGAGTACCTGGGCGAACGTTGACGCCGGGATCCGCAGCGTCGCGCCGAGGCGGTCCATGCCGGTGGCGATGAAGGTGCCGAGCGCCTCGACGACCTCTGCGCGTTTGGTGGCCACCCGTTCCCGCGCCTCGGGATTGCGGCGCAGGTAGAGGGTGAACTCGTGTCCCAATGCGGCGTGCTCGGCGCCCCGGTCGCGGCTGAGTTCACGCCAGCGCTTGGCGATCTCGTCGAGTTCGGCCGCCCCGATCTGCGTCGAGTTCGACATCACCTCGGCGAAGTTGTCGAAGTAGCGCCGCCAGTAGCGGTCGCTCACGGCAAGGAACAGGTCCTCCTTCGTGGCGAAGTGCTTGTAGATCGCACCCTTCGTATAGCCCGCTGCGTGTGCGATGTCGTCGAGAGTGGCCGGCGCGAAACCCTTCTCGGCGAATACCTCCTCGGCGGCATCGAGCAGCACTGAGCGCGTGTGCTCGAGTCTGCGTTCTCGGGTCCAGCGCTCGGCCATGACAGAAGTGTGCCACAGAATCTCAGTAACCTATTGGAATCTCAGATACCGTTCAGTATATTTGCATCGGTTGGTCCGCTTGGTTCCGCCGACTGACTCCACGATCGTCGAGGGGAAACCGATCATGAGTGATCTGTCCAGGAAACCTGCCGTCACCGACCTCGAAAGGCACGGTCCGTCGTCGTCCAACGCGTTCAAGATCTGGGCGACCGTCGGCGGCGTGTTTCTGGTGCTGACGGTGTATCTGATCGCCCGGTGGGTCACCGGCCCCTATTTCGAGCCGGTGTCGGGTGGCCCCAGCGAGCCGCCGCTCTACATGAAGATCCCGCTGATCGCCAACGCCGCCGTGCTCTGGGCTGGCCTGCCGTTTGCCCTGTGGTTCTTCATTATTCGGCCATGGGTGCGGGAGAGGCGGATCACCCTCGACGGCATGCTGTTGGTGTCGATGGGCCTGATGATGTTCCAGGATCCGATGCTCAACTACTACAGCACCTGGTGCACGTACAACGCATGGCTGTTCAACCAGGGCTCATGGGCACCGCACATTCCGGGCTGGGTGGCCCACGAGGAACCAGGCCACACCGTGCCCGAACCGCTGCTGACCAATATCCCCGGCTACGCCTACGGCGTCCTGCTGCTGACCATCGTCGGATGCGCGCTGATGCGCAAGATCAAGAACCGGTGGCCGGCGATCAGCAACCTGCGGCTGGTCCTGGTCACCTATGCGATCGCCATCGTCTTCGACTTCGTCATGGAGGGGCTCATCCTCCTGCCGACCGGTTTCTACTCCTACCCCGGCGCGATCCAGGCCTTGTCGATCAACGCAGGCACCTACTACCAGTACCCCATCTACGAGGGCTTCATGTGGGGCGGTGTCCAAGCGGCGCTGTGCTGCCTGCGCTTCTTCACCGATGACCGGGGACGCACCGTGGTCGAGCGCGGAATCGACCGGATCCGGGGCGGTTTCGTCAAGCAACAGTTCATCCGCTTCCTGGCGATCTTCGGCGGTGTCAGCGCATGCTTCTTTCTCTTCTACAACGTTCCGGCGACCTGGCTCGGCATGCACGCCGACGCCTGGCCCGAGGATGTGCAGAAGCGGTCCTACTTCAACCCCGGCATCTGCGGTGAGGGGACCGACCGGCCGTGCCCGAACCCCGATCTGCCGTTACCGACCAAGCATTCGGGATACGTCAACCATGACGGTGAGCTGGTGCTGCCGGACGGGGTGAGCATTGACGGTCAGTAAGTTCCGGCCGATCACCGAAACGGGTTCGCCCGCACCGTACTACCGGGCCGCGGGCCGGGAGGCCGAGACCGTCCTTGCGGCCGCCCGCCGCGGTGCGCCGGTGCTGCTCAAGGGACCCACCGGGTGCGGAAAAATCCGCTTCGTTGAGGCGATGGCGCATGAGACTGGTCGTGAACTCATCACCGTCGCCGGCCACGAAGACATGACATCGGCGGATCTGGTGGGCCGCTTCCTGCTCAAGGGCGGCGAAACCGTATGGGTGGACGGCCCATTGACCAGAGCGGTGCGGGAGGGCGCCATCTGCTATCTCGACGAGATCGTGGAGGCCCGTCAGGACACCACGGTGGTCATCCATCCGCTCGCCGACCACCGGCGCGAACTGTCCATCGACCGGCTCGGCACCACCGTGTACTCGTCCGAAATGGACGATGACGATGACGGACCGGCCGAGAAGAGCTGGATCCTGAAACTGTTCGAGGTTCCCCTCGGCATGCAGGCGCCGGCGAAATTCCTGCGCACGCTGTTCGGAGGCTCCCGCTCCCCCGGAAGCGAGGGTGCCGGCGGCGAGTTGGGGGTCGGCTCGATACGACGGACGTCGCATGCGGGCGTGAATGCGCGCCCGGTGCCGACGGCGATCCGCTTCACCGGTGCCGAGAAGCCCGGTGCGGCACTCGAAGTCGGTGGCGCCATGTACCCGGAATGGGACGTGTTCGGTGACCGGTATCGGGAGGACTGGTGCCGCGTCGTCGATTTCCCGATCACCGCCGTGGTCGACGTCTCGGCCGTCGGGGCGGCACGGGACGCGGTGCTGCGACGCAGGCTGGCCCGCGTCGGTCTCGGCCCGAAAGTGTTGCGTGCCCGGGCCGACGGCGATGACGTCGACGTCGAAGCTCTCATCGACCTGTTCACGGATCTGTGCTCCGGCCACTCACCACCGGAGCACGTCTACCTGGAGCGGCGCAAGCTCGCCCGCAACCTCGGTGTGCTCATCCTCGTCGACGCGTCGGGATCGGCGACCGATGCCGACGGCGACGGGCTGGCCATCCACGATCATCAGCGCCGTGCGGCGGCGACGTTGGGCGAGCTGAGTCCGCGGATGGACGAGTTGTTCCTCAGCGCGTTGGCCGAGCTCGCTGCACCGACCTCTCCGCCGAGACTACGGTTTATGGCCTAGCCCGGATTTTCCGTGAAATGTTGCTTTGGTGGGGTGTAGATACGCGAAAGTGCCTGTCCTGCAAGGAATAATTGGACTTCTCTACGGTTCA
>NZ_JBSFPX010000320.1:0-4627 GCF_053588415.1 Mycobacterium sp. NPDC003449 | reverse complement strand
GCCGCGTGGGCGCCGGCCAACCGCTTCCGTCCCGGCCCTGTCAGGTGCAGTTCGCGGGCCCGGCCCCGCTGTTCGCCTTCTTCGACCAGTCCCCCGCTACGCAGCCCGCCCAGTGTGTCCTGCAGCGACTGGCGGGTCACGAAGCACAGCCGGGCCAGCTCGGCCGCCGAGGCCTGCGGGTGGTCGGCGAGCGCCCGCAGCACGGCGTATTGCGCCATCGAGAGCCCGGTGGGTCGCAGGGCGGCGTCGCAACGCCTGCGCAGCGCCTGCTGCACCCGCTTGAGGAGGTAACCGACTCCGAGTTCCACATCCACCGCAGGCATGACAGGAACCTTACATGAGTGCTAACGTCGGCATGTAAGGAACCTGACTTTGGAGGAGCCATGACGACGATCCAGCAGCACGGCCCGTATGCGACGCTGATCAACGTGTTCACCGTCGAGCCCGAACGGGCACGTGAACTCGTAGAGCTACTGAGCAGCGCCACCGACGAGGTGATGCGCCATGTCCCCGGATTCGTCTCCGCCAACATCCACCTGAGCACCGACGGCACCCGGGTGACGAACTATGCGCAATGGCAGAGCGCCGAGGCGTTTCGGGCGATGCTCGACGATCCCATCGCTCGTGAGCACATGGGTAAATGCTCGGATATGGCGATCAGCTTCGAGCCGCACCTGTACACCGTGGAAGCCGTGCACCACCGTTGACCCGATGCTGGATCAGGCCGCGGCCGTGAGAGCCGAACAGGCAGCGACTCCGACGTCGTGCGCATAGCCGCCTCCGAACAGCACCACATGCGCCAGTAACGGGTAGAGCTGATGCAGTCCGATGCGTTCGTCGCGGCCCGCACGCAGCGGCCGCACCGATCGGTAACCGGCCAGCACGTCGTCGAGGTGGGGGCAGCCGAACAACGCCAGCATCGCAAGATCGGTCTCGCGGTGGCCGCCGTGGGCCGCCGGATCGATCAGCACAGCACCGTCCCGGGTCCACATCACGTTGCCACCCCACAGATCGCCGTGCAGACGGGCCGGGACGTCATCGTCGTCGAACCGGCCCGACGCGCACAGGTCGATCACCGCGGCCACCGCATCGCGCACCCGGGCGCTGAGCCGGTCCGCGGCCAGTTCCGACATCGGCCGCAGCCGCTCCTCGGCGTAGAACTCACCCCAGGTGCCGCGCCGGCGCAGCGACATCGGAAGCGGATCCACCATCGGACCGAAGTAACCGGGGCCCTGGTAGCCGTCGGGTCCTGCGCCGAATCCCGCGGCCCCGGCGTCGTGGGTGACGGCCAGCCGGGCGCCGAAGTCGCGGGCGGCGGCCGCCGACGGCGCCACCGGCACGAGTCGCTGCAACGTGAGGGAGGTGGCGTCATGGGTGTGGACCCCGACGCACCGCGCCCCGCCGGCCACGTCCAGCCAGGTCAGGCCGGCGGCCTCGGCGGCGAAGAATCCGGGCGGAGCATCCGCGTTGCGTTTGACGAACGCACCCGTCATAGTCGAGGGGGCACGCCGGCGACCCGCCCGACAATCCGGTCCCGCAGCCGCGCAGGGATATTCGTCATCACTGCGACCTGCACCTTGCTCGGCAGGCCGACGAGGTAGCGGGCCCGCGGCCGGCGCGCCGTGAGCGCCTCCTCCACCACCGCAACCACCTTCGATGGCGGCACCGCCAGCTTGCGCGCCACCGGGATGAACTTCTTCATCCCGGTGATATGCCCGGCGTACAGCGTGCGGTGCTCGGGTGACATCGCGGCCTCGGTCTGCTCGACCATGTCGTCGGCGGTGCGCCACATATCGGTGTCGGTTTGGGACGGCTCGACCACCGCGACGTGCACACCCCAGGGCCGCAGTTCGATCCGCAGCGCTTCGGCGGCCGCCTCCAAGGCGAACTTCGACGCCGCATACGCGCCGAGCAGGGGCGCCGACAGCCGGCCGTTGACACTGGAGACGAAGACCACCCGGCCATGCGAGTCCCGCAGCTTCGGCAACACCGCCTGGGTCACCGCGAACTGGCCGATCACATTGACCTCCAGTTGGTTACGCCAATCCCGCGGGTTCAGCGCCTCGATCGGACCGGCCACCACGATGCCCGCATTGTTGACCACGGCGTCCAGCCGCTGCGGTAACGCGTCCGGTAGCGCCGCGATCTGATCCGCATCGGTGACATCGAGGATCACCGTCGAGATGCGCCGCGGGTTGAGCGCCGCGACCGTGGCGGCGTCGACATCTGACCGCACCCCCGCGATCACCTCCCACCCGGCCGCGGCCAAGCGCTCAACGATCGCCCGTCCGATTCCACGGGCCGCGCCGGTCACCAGAACTGAAGGCATATCGCCGACTGTACTGCCACCTTCCCGGGTTATCCCGGCCTCTCGTGGACTCTCGGCCGGCGACCACCGAACACCGGCTCAACGATGCGTTCGCCGCGGAGAGTAACGGGCCCCCGCCGTTTCAGGTGAGCGTCGCTGCCGCCTCGTGGGATCGGGTTCGAATGGTGCCAGCACCACATCGTCGACCAGCCGCCGATAGGTGTCGTCGACCCGGTCATGGTCGCCGGTGGTGAAGAAGTCGATGACCAGACCCTGAATCGCGGCCAGTGCCAGGCGGGCCCGGGTTTCGGCGGTCGCGGGCGGCATTCCGATCGCCTCCATCCGCAGCTGCGCGTTGCGGGTCAGCTGGGCCAGCGTCTCGGCGGTGTAGGCGGCGTAGGGGCTGTCCTGCCCGCAGGCCGCGCCGAACACCTGCTCGAGAATGCGCAGCCGGGCCCGCTGGCCGCCCCGGGTGATCTCGTGCCAGTCGTCCAGGCACCACTGCCGCAACTCCTCGGCGGTGGTGTACAGCTTGGGCTCGGGGACGTTCTGGTCCTGCAGACCGGCCATCACAGCCAGGATCAGATTCTCCTTGCTGCCGAAGTAGTACACCAACATCCTTGCGCTGGTTCCCATCTCGGCCGCCAGTGCCCGCAGTGACGTATCGATCACCCCGGTCCGTGCCAGTACCTCGGTGGCCTGCGCGACGAGCTTCTCACGCTTCGCATGGTCGAACGGGCGGGGCACAACTTGACTGTAACATTTGCTTCAGTTATTCATGATCGAATGAGCACGCGCTGGGTGGCCACGATCGCCGGGCTCATCGGCTTCATCCTCAGCGCGCTGACGCCGATACTGCCGGTGGTACAGACGACGTCGACGTTGAACTGGCCTCAGGACGGCCGACTCGACAACCGCACCGCACCCCTGATCGCCCTCACGCCCATCTCACTGACCGCGACGGTGCCGTGCTCGCTGATCCGCGACATGCCAGCCGAAGGCGGCATGATCCTGGGCACCGCGCCCGCCGACGGCAAGGATGCGCGGCTGGACGGGCTATTCGTCACCGCCGGCGAGCAACGTGTCGACGTCATCGTCCGCAACGTGGTGGTGGCCACCGTCCCGCGCGCACAGGCGGCCGACCCGGCCTGTCAGCGGGTCGAGATCTCCTCATCCGAGGAGGGGACCTTTGCCACCTTCGTCGGACTGACCACCCCCGACGGCGCCGAATTGCGCACCGGATACCCCGATCCGAACCTGCGTCCCCAGATCGTCGGCGTCTTCACCGAGCTGAGCGGGCCTGCGCCACCTGGACTCTCGCTATCGGCGACGATCGACACCCGGTTCACCACCAAACCCACCCCGCTCAAGCTGTCGGCGATGCTGATCGGTATCGCCGCGACGGTCATCGCACTGCTGGCCCTGTGGCGGCTGGATCGCCTGGACGGCCGGCGGATGCGACGCGTGATCCCCACCCGGTGGCGGACCTTCACCGCCGTCGACGCGACCGTGATCGTGATATCGGTCCTGTGGTACGTGGCGGGGGCCGGCGCCTCCGACGACGGCTATCAGATGCAGATGGCCCGTGTCGCAGGTCATGCCGGCTATATGTCGAACTACTTCCGCTGGTTCGGCAGCCCGGAGGATCCGTTCGGCTGGTACTACAACCTGCTGGCCGTGATGACCCACGTCAGCGATATCAGCCTCTGGATCAGGCTGCCCGACCTGGTCTGCGCCCTGGTGTGCTGGCTGCTGCTGTCGCGGGAGGTGCTGCCGAGGCTCGGCCCCGCGGTCGCGACCAGCAGGCCGGCCCTGTGGGCCGCGGCGCTGGTGCTCATCGCGGCATGGATGCCGTTCAACAACGGGCTGCGCCCCGAAGGGCAGATCGCCGCCGGCGCGCTGATCACCTATGTCCTGATCGAACGTGCCGTCATCTCCAGCCGGGTCACCCCCGCTGCCCTCGCCATCGTCGTCGCCGCATTCACACTCGGCATTCAGCCGACCGGGTTGATCGCGGTGGCGGCACTCCTGGCCGGCGGTAGGCCGCTGCTGCGCATCGTCGTCGCCCGGCATCGCGCGATCGGCACCTGGCCGCTGATCGCGCCGATGCTCGCGGCGGGGTTCGTCGTGCTCACCGTGGTGTTCGCCGACCAGACCTTCGCATCGGTGCTGGAGGCGACCCGGGTCCGCACCGCCATCGGACCCAGCCAGGCCTGGTACACCGAGAACCTTCGCTACTACTATCTGGTCCTGCCGACCACCGACGGCGCGCTGTCCCGGCGGTTCGGGATCCTGATCACCATGGCGTGCCTGTTCCCG
>NZ_JBSFPX010000319.1:0-4634 GCF_053588415.1 Mycobacterium sp. NPDC003449 | reverse complement strand
CGGGATCTGCGAGAGCACCGGGCCGAAGAAGGCGACGCCGTTGACGTGGATGGTCGGCGTCCCGACGTCCTCACCGACCGCGTCCATCCCGGCGTACACCGCCGGCACGCCGGCGCTGCGCACGTCGGCACGGGCGGCGTTGCGGCGCCGTTACGGCATCACCGACCTCGCGCCGGACGCGGTGCTGCCGGTGATCGGGACCAAGGAGCTCATCGCCTGGCTGCCGACGCTGCTGGGGCTCGGACCCGACGATCTGGTCGTGGTCCCCGAACTCGCCTACCCGACCTATGAGGTGGGGGCCAGGCTGGCCGGTGCCCAGGTGCTGCGCGCCGACTCCCTCACCCAGCTCGGTCCGCAGGTGCCCGCGCTGATCTACCTGAACTCGCCGAGCAATCCGACCGGCCGGGTGCTCGGCGTGGACCATCTGCGCAAGGTGGTGTCATGGGCCCGCCAGCGTGGCGTGCTGGTCGCCTCCGACGAGTGCTATCTGGGCCTGAGCTGGGATGCACAGCCGCTCAGCGTGTTGCATCCGTCGGTGTGCGACGGCGACCACACCGGACTGCTGGCCATCCACTCGTTGTCGAAGACCTCCTCGCTGGCCGGCTACCGGGCCGGGTTCGTCGCGGGCGACCCCGCCCCGGTGGCCGAGTTGCTCGCGGTCCGCAAGCATGCCGGAATGATCGTGCCGACGCCGGTGCAGGCGGCCATGGTCGCCGCCCTCGACGAGGACGAACACGAAGTGGCGCAACGTGATCGGTATGCCCGCCGCCGGGACGCGCTGCTGCCGGTGATGCGGTCGGCCGGGTTCAGCGTCGAGCATTCCGAGGCCGGGCTGTACCTGTGGGCCACGCGTGATGAACCGTGCCGCGATACCGTCCGGTGGCTGGCCGAACGCGGGATCTTGGTCGCACCCGGCGAGTTCTACGGGCCCGCCGGTGCGCGGTTCGTGCGGGTCGCGCTGACTGCCACCGATGAGCGCATCGCCGCCGCGGTCCAGCGCCTCGCCGAGACCGCCGAACAGACATAAACCTGCCCGTTTTCGCCGAGAACCAGGCAGTTTTGTGTCTGCTCGCGGGGGAAGGGTTACGGCAGTAGTCCCAGCGACATCGCGGTGGTGACGGCCGCGGTCCGGTCCGACACCCCGAGTTTGTGGAACGCCCGCAGCAGATGGGTCTTCACCGTCGCCTCGCTGATGTGCAGGGCGCGGCCGATATCGGCGTTGGTGGCGCCGGTGGACACCAGCGCCAGCACCTCGGCCTCACGCACCGACAAGGTCACCGACGGTGCGCGGACCGCGTTCACCAACCGGTCGGCAACGCCGGGGGCCAGCACGGTCTTACCCCGCGCGGCATCGCGTACCGCGCCGGCCAATTCGGCGCGGGAGGCATCCTTGAGGAGATAACCGGTGGCCCCGGCCTCGACGGCGCGCAGGATATCAGTGTCGCTCTCGTAGGTGGTGACCACGACGATATGGATCGCCGGATCCTCGGCCAGGATCCGGGCGGTCGCGCCGACGCCGTCGAGTCCGGGCATCCGCAGATCCATCAGGATGACGTCGGGGCGCAGCTTCTGGGCCAGCACGATCGCCTCGGCGCCCGAGCCGGCCTCGCCCACCACGGTCAGGTCCGCCTCGGCGTCGATCATGCCGCGCAGGCCCTCGCGCACCACCGGGTGATCGTCGACCAGCAGCACCCTGGTCGGCTCGGCGGTCATGCCGGCACCGCCACGACGATCCGTAGCCCGCCGCCGTCGGGTGTCGACACCGTCAGGGTGCCGCCGACCTGCGCCAGCCGGGCCCGCATACCGCGTAGGCCGAATCCGTCGACATGATCGGGCCGCAGCCCGATCCCGTTGTCGGACAGGGACAGCCGCACCCCGGCCGGGGCGGGTTGCAGCCGCACCCGCAGTTCACTGGCATTGGCATGCCTGCGCACGTTCGACATCGCCTCCTGGGCGCTGCGCAGCAGCACCACATCGGCGGCCATGCCGAGCGGCGGTAGGTCGGCGTCGATCTGCATGTCGACGGCGATGCCGGTCTCGGCGGCCAGGTCGTCGCACTGACGGCGCAGCGCCGCGGACAGTGAGCCCGCCTCCAACGCGGCCGGGGTCAGCCGGGTCACCATGGTGCGGGCCTCGGCCAGGTTGTCCCGCGCGGTGCTGCGGATCAGCTCGATGTGCTGGGCCGCGGCGGTCGGATCGCTGTCGACCTCCGCCTGCACCGCCTGGGCGAGCGCCACGATGCTGGTGAAGCCCTGGGCCAGGGTGTCGTGGATCTCGCGGGCCAGCCGTTCCCGTTCGGCGGCCACCCCGGCCTGCATCGACAGCCGGGCGGTCTCGGCCCGGCTGGCTGCCAGCTCGGCGACCGTCTCGGTCAGCTGCTGCCGCTGCCGCATGGTGGTCATGATCGTGGTGCCGATGATCGGAGCCGCGACCGCACCGACCAGTGTCACCGCCGCGACCGGCAGCAGATGGGGCCAGTGGGGTCCGTGGACCGCCACGGCGAGGGCCAGCGGTGCCAGGGTGACCAGGAAGGTCAGCGTCAGCGCCGCGGCCAGCGGCAGTGTGGCGAAGATCAGCGGGTAGAGCGCCGGGATCGCCGCGACGGCGGGGCCGGCCGCCACGAGGGCGACCTGCCACAGCCCGATCATCGCCGCCAGGAAGGCCGCGGTCCTGGCCCGCACCGGGCCGGTGATCGAATGAGCGTCGCGAATGATGTTGCGGCCCAGCAGTAGAACGATCAACACCATGGCGCCCAGCGCGCCGCAGGCCACCGGGACATTGCCGCCGACGGTGGGGCGCAGCAGCACCACGGCGACGATCGCCGCGATGCACAACCCGCAGACGTAGGTCTCCCACATCCAGTGCCAGTCCGCAGGCTCGCCCGCCCGGGCAGGCGCCGTCGGTGACCCGCTGTCGGTCATCTGCCGATGCTATCCGCCCCGCCACCCCCAGTCGCCACCCAGTTGCCATGGAATCCGTGCGGGACCCGGACCGGAATATGCACCATGCCAACGGCCTCCAGGGTCTGGCCGTCCAGAAGTACCAGGTCGCTACGATTCTCGGCCCGGTCGTAGACGAAACCCATCAGCACACCGTCGTTCTCGCCGGCGTCCTCG
Source organism: Mycobacterium sp. NPDC003449 (assembly GCF_053588415.1). Taxonomy (NCBI): domain Bacteria; kingdom Bacillati; phylum Actinomycetota; class Actinomycetes; order Mycobacteriales; family Mycobacteriaceae; genus Mycobacterium; species Mycobacterium sp. NPDC003449. Next base: position 1,518 of record NZ_JBSFPX010000319.1, on the reverse strand, counting down.
GCCGACGGCACGAAGACGAACTCGCCGGGTTCACGGCCCGGCCCGAAGTCGACGCGTTGGGCAGTCCCGTCGCGCAGATCGTGGCGAAGGATCGTGGTCGCCGCCGCGGACGGTCCGACCTCGACACCGACGGTGTAGCCGTAGCGGTGTTCGGCGCCCACCACCCGCTCGTCGATGCGCGGGAACTCCTGGGCTCCGTCATGGAGTCGCTGGTCCCGCACCCGGCCGGTGCGCAGGTCGATCGTCCAGCGGTCCAACGTGATCGACTCGGTGACCAGGCGGTCGCCGGTGGTGAACACCGCAGGATGGCGGACCACGTCGAGCACGATCCGCTCACCGTCGGGCCCGGTGTGGTCATAACCGTTGAGGGTGTGAAACACATAGCACGGCGGGATGTCGAACCACCGGATGTCGGCCGCGGTTCCCTCCCGCGGCATGACTCCGATGCGGGCACCGTTCTCGGGTGCCCAGCGGTACGGCATCGTCGAGGACGGCAGCGCGGCGCGTTCGGATCCGCGCATCGCCGCGCGCAGCACGAAGTCCGGCGCCGCGTGCCGGGCGGCGAACCCGGTCAGCAGCCGCGCCGTGGCCCGCGCCGGGGCGCTCTTGACCATCGTCGTCAGATCCAGCACCACCGGCAGGTCGTAGATCACCACATACTTCCCGGTCAGGGTGAAGTCGTGCATCATCGTGTGCGTCGGCAGGGCGATGTCGACGGCCCGCCGAATCCGGCCGTCCACCCCGGTGACGGTGTAGCTCACCAGGTTTCCCCGCATCGGGTTGTACGATACGGCGTGCAGCTCACCGGTTTTCGGATCGTGCTTGGGGTGCGCGGTGAACCCGCCGAACAGGGTGCCGCAGAAATCGGACGGGCCGACGGTGTCGAGTTCCTCGGTGAGTTTGTACGGCCGCACCCCGGCCTCGGTGACGGCGAACGTCTTGCCGGCGTGGCCGATGACGTTGGTATTGGCGGCGAAGTCGAATCCGCCCGCATGCGCGCCACCGACCCAGCGCTCGCCCAGGTCGCGGGCCACCGAGGAGGACCGCACCCAGCGGTTGCGGTACCAGGTCGCCACGCCGTCGCGCAGCCGGATCCCGTGCGCCATCCCCTCGCCGAGGAACCAGTGATGGTGCCGCGGGTCGGGCGGCCGCAGCGGGTTGGGCCCCATGCGCAGATAGCGCCCGTCCAGATAGTCCGGGATGGTCCCGGTGACGGCGAGGTCGGTGACGGTGACCTCGTCGTGCACCGGGGCGAAATTGCCGCTCAGATACGGATGCTCGGAGTGTTGGGGTTCCGCTTCTGTGGTCATATCGACACCCTGCCCCCGCGCCGCGGCCGGTGCGACGACTTCCCGGCTGATCGTGATGTCAACCGAACGGTGGACACCGTGCCCCCCTTTCCCCGGCGAGCAGACGCCGCGGTACCCGACACGCCCGGGATTTGGGTACCGGCGCGGGGGGGCGCCCACGGAGTGGGGGGGGTTGAGGGGGGGGCCCCCACGCCGAAGGGAAGAGGGG
>NZ_JBSFPX010000318.1:0-4691 GCF_053588415.1 Mycobacterium sp. NPDC003449 | reverse complement strand
GCGGGCAAGTCGACCGTCGCCCAACTGCTCGCCGAACGGCTGCCCCGTTCGGTGCACGTCCGCGGGGATACGTTCCGGCGGGTGATCGTCAACGGCCGCGCCGAGATGAGCCCCGACCCGTCGGCCGAGGCGATTCGCCAACTGCGGCTGCGGTACCGACTGACCGCGCGAACCTGCGACGACTACGCCGGGGCGGGGTTCGCCGTGGTCGCCCAGGACACCATCCTCGGCGAACACCTGGCCGATATGGTCGGCTGGATCGAGCGTCGCCCGCTGTATCTGGTGGTGCTCGCGCCGCGCCCCGACATCGTCGCGGTCCGCGAGCAGGGACGCGGTAAGAGCGCCTACGGCAAGTGGGCCATCGATATGCTCGACCGCACCCTGCGCGACGAGACACCGCGCCTCGGTCTGTGGCTGGACACCTCCGGGCAGTCGGCGGAGGACACCGTCGGTGAGATCCTGCGCCGGATGGATCCCGAGGCGCAGATCGCCGCCCCACCTCTCGAATCCGACGAAAATGCTGCTGTTCCAACATAATAGCGACGGTTCCGTCGAATTCGAGGCATGAGCCCGGGGCAGAGCGGGACGGCCAGGCGCGGTGAGTAACCTTGCGGGCATGGAGGCGCCCGACGATCAGGCCAACGAACCGACTGAGATCACCTTCGACGAGCACCTGCACCCCGCGCGGCCTCGAGCGTTGCGGTTTCGCCCGAGGGTCAAGGCCACGTTCACGCGCCGTTCGCTCGCCCAGGACGGGCCTGCCACCGGGGACAATCCGGCCTACGTGTCGTGGCTGCTTAGCCAGTCGATGTTGGCCGACGCCAACGAGATCGGCCAGCAGTTCTCCGGGCAGGGATCGATGTGGCAGAACCCCTATGCGACGCCGGGCCCGCGCGGCGCGGTCGACACCGCCTCGGTGTGGTTCACCGCCTATCCGCTGTCGCTGATCACCCGGTCCGGCGAGTCGTTCCTCAAGGCGATGGCCGACGAGGACATGTGGAAGGCATTCGCCGAGATCGGCATCGAGGCCGTGCACACCGGGCCGGTGAAGCGTGCGGGCGGAATCTCGGGGTGGCAGCTGACGCCGAGCGTGGACGGGCACTTCGACCGGATCAGCACCCAGATCGATCCGGTGTTCGGCACCGAGCAGGAGTTCCGGCAGATGTGCGGGACCGCCAACTGGTACGGCGGCACCATTATCGATGACATCGTGCCGGGCCACACCGGTAAGGGCGCGGATTTCCGGTTGGCCGAGATGAAGTACGCCGACTATCCCGGCATCTATCACATGGTCGAGGTCGATCCGCGGGACTGGGAGCATCTGCCCGACGTCCCGGCCGGCCGCGATTCGGTCAACATCGACACCGCCACCGAGGAGTGGCTGGACAAGGCCGGCTACATCATCGGCCGGCTGCAGCGGGTGATCTTCTACGCCGAGGGGGTCAAGGAGACCAACTGGAGCGTCACCCGCCCGGTGGTCGGCACCGACGGCGTCGAGCGGCGCTGGGTGTATCTGCACTATTTCAAGGACGGCCAGCCATCGATCAACTGGCTCGACCCGTCGTTCGCCGGGATGCGCCTGGTCATCGGCGACGCGTTGCATTCGCTGGCCGATCTCGGCACCGGTGGACTTCGGTTGGACGCCAACGGGTTTCTGGGCGCCGAGAAGACCGCAGCCGAGGACAGCACGGCCTGGTCGGAGGGCCATCCGCTGTCCGAGGCGGCCAACCACCTGATCGCCAGCATGGTGCGCAAGGTCGGTGGCTTCACCTTCCAGGAGCTCAACCTCACCATCGACGACATCCGTCAGATCGGCGAGGCGGGTGCCGACCTGTCCTATGACTTCATCACCCGGCCGGCCTATCAGCACGCGCTGGCCACCGCCGACACCGAGTTCCTGCGGCTGACCCTGCGCACCACTCTGGAATACGGTGTGGACCCGGCCTCGCTGGTGCATGCCCTGCAGAACCATGACGAGCTCACCTACGAACTCGTGCACTGGTCCACCGGCCACCGCGACGACATCTTCACCTACCGTGGCGAGGAGCTCACCGGCGAGGCTCTGGGTGACACCGTCCGGTGCGAGCTGACCGAACAGCTCACCGGTGAGAACGCCCCGTACAACCTGGTTTTCACCACGAACGGGATCGCCTGTACGACGGCCACCATCATCGCGGCCACCCTCGGCATCACCGACCTCGAAGGGATCGGTGACGGCACCGAGGTCAGGGACCGGATCCGCCGGGCGCACCTGCTGCTGGCGATGTTCAACGCGCTGCAGCCGGGGGTGTTCGCGCTCTCGGGCTGGGATCTGTGCGGGATGCTGACGCTGCCCCCGTCCGAGGTCACCGAACTGCTGCGCGGGGGTGACACCCGCTGGATCCACCGTGCCGCCCACGACCTGATGGGCCATAATCCCAACGCGGCCAAATCGATCGCCGGAATACCCAGGGGAGCAAGCCTTTACGGATCCATTCCGGAGCAGCTGGCCGACGAGACCAGCTTTCTGCGGCAGCTGCAGGCGATCCTGCAGGTCCGCAAGCATTTCGAGATCGCCACCAGCCGCCAGGTCGACATCCCCGAGGTGTCGCACCGCGGCATGCTGGTGCTGGTGCACGAGCTGGCCACCGGCCACCACCAGCTCACGGTGCTCAACTTCGCCAACGAGCACATCGCGGGCACGGTGCGCTCGGAGGTGCTCCCGCAGGGCGCGGCCGTGTCGGACATGTTCACCGGCGATCCGGTGGCCACGGTGGACGATCTGTACAGCTTCGCCATCGAGCTGCCCGCCCACCACGGCATGTCGCTGCTCGTCGAGGAGGCGGTGGTCGAGGAGGACCGGGACGACTGACCCGGCCATCGGCCGGTGGCGATAGGGTGGCGGTGCGGACCCTGGAATCGGCGGAGGAGTGGAGGACTTGCTGAAGGCGCGATCCACCCTGGTGGCCGGCGTGGCGGCGATCGCCGCGATGCTGGCACTCGGCGGCTGCGAGCAGGTGGTGACCGGTACCGCGCTGAAGGATCCCAATGCCAGGGCGACGGTGATGACATCGACCGCTCCGACGTCCGCGGCTGCGGATGCGGGACCCGCCGAGGGGTGCGCGGACGTCGCGGTCGACAACTGGGCGGAGGTGTCGCCCGCCGCCCCCGGCGAGCCCACGGTGCGGGTGCCGCAGCCGACGAACTGGGTCCCGGTGCCGGAGCTGGCCCAGCCGCCGATCAAATTCATCATGCGCAATCCGGCGCTCGTGGTCGCGGGGACGGTGCCGGTGGTCTCGTTGTCGGTCGGCGATGCGACCGACGGTAGGAAGACGCCGCAGGATCTGCTCGACGACAGCTTCACTGGCTTCAAAATGGGTGGGGCGCAGAACATCACCTCACACAACGCGACGGTGTGCGGCTTCCCGGGCCGGATGATCGATTACTTCACCAGGGCACCCGACGGCACCCAGATCACCGTGCGGGCGGTGAGCGTGATGATTCCGGTGGGGGCCAGGATCATGAACGTGGTGGCGACGGTGCAGAGCGCCCATCCCGACGATCCGACTTATCAACGGGATTCCGAACTCGTGATCTCCGGCCTGACCATCACGGCGCCGCGCTGACTCTTGACCAAAATCGTTTTTTGGTCAAAGCTGGGGGCGGCCGAAGGGAAGCCTCATGTCGGATGCACACCGCGACCGTGCGGACCGGATCCTCGATACCGCGAGGGATCTGTTGCTGCGCTGGGGCTATCGCCGGATCCGGATCGACGAGGTCGCCAAACGGGCCGGTATCGGCAAGGGAACCGTCTACCTGCACTGGCGCACCCGTGAACAGATGCTCGCCGCCGTCGTCACCCGTGAGACCGCGGCGATGGTGGACGCCGTCGTCGCGGGGTTGCGGGCCGATCCGGCGGAGGTGGCGCCGCACCGTCTGATGCGCCGGGTCTTCGTCGAGGCGATGAGCCGGCCGGTGTTGCGTGCGATCTTCACCCAGGATGTCGAGACGATGGACGCCCTGGTCGCCGGGGGCTCCCAAAAGGCCATGGGCGCCGCGAATTTCGCCGGCTGGCGGGACTATCTGATCATCGTGCACCGGCACGGCCTGCTGGCCGCCGGCCTGGGGCCCGACGATGTGCATTACCCGCTGACCGCGGCCGTGTTCGGGTTCTTCGCGGCCGAGCCGATGGTGCCCGAGGAACTGACCCTGAGCTTGGCGGAGAAGGCCGAACAGTTGGCGGCCATGCTGCGCCGGGCGTTCGAACCTGCCCGGCCTGCCGCGCGCAAGCATTTCGAGGCGGCCGCCGCCGAGGTGATCGTCCTCTACGAGCGGCTTGCGCAGGACTTCCGGGCACTCGTCTATGGAGGAGATCGCGATGACTCGAAGTGACAACGACAGTTGGGATCTGGCGTCGAGCGTGGGCGCGACGGCCACCGTGGTGGCCGCTCAGCGGGCCCTCGCCGCCCGCGGCCCGCAACCGCTGATCGACGACCCGTACGCCGAGGCGTTGGTGCGGGCGGTGGGTTCGGAGAGCGCGGTGCGGATGCTCGACGCCGCGGACGACGCCGGTTCGGACACCGGCGCGTTCAGTGTGAAGCAGGCCGCCGAAGCCATGGCGGTCCGCACCCGGTTGTACGACGGGCTGTTCGGCGATGCGGGTGCCGCCGGGGTACGTCAGGCCGTCATCCTGGCCTCCGGGCTGGACACCC
>NZ_JBSFPX010000317.1:0-4727 GCF_053588415.1 Mycobacterium sp. NPDC003449 | reverse complement strand
AACCGCGTCGATCCGCGACACCTCGTCGATGACCGGGATCGCGGTGTCGAGCCGGTTGACCACCAGCACGGCGTCGTCGTTGCCGAGGATCGCGCCGGTCACGTGGACGCCGCGCTGGCCCGCGGCGTTGATGGCGCGGGCCGCGACCTCGAAATCGACGCCCTTCGCGACGACGACGATCACCTCTGCGCCGGAGGGTGTCTCACCGAGCGCGTCGAAGGCGACCGTGGTGCCGACCCCGAGCCCCCGGCCACCCGGGGTGCGGGGATCGTGCCCGATCATCGTCGACTCGGTGATGATGGTCTCGGTGATCGTCTCCATCGCCAGTCCGCTGATCACCGGCGTCGCCTCGTTGAGCAGCACCACATCGAGATCGGCCATGGCCACCCCAGCGGCATCGAGGGCGCGGGCCACCGCGGCCGCGACCCCGTCGGCATTCTTGGGTGTGCCCTTGATACCCGTCGTGGCCGTCAGCGCGGCGCCGAGGAACCGGACCGCCCCGTCGGGCTCGATGGTCGCGGCGCTGGCCTCGGTCGTCGAGTTACCGATGTCGACGCCGACAACGGTACGAGCCATCAGGTGCCCAGTGCGCCGGCCGCCTCGACGAACTGCGGCACCACCTCGACGGGCCGGGCCTGCTTGCGGATCTGTTCGGTCTCCTTGAGGTGCAGCAGCGCGGCCTTGGCCTGCCAGCGGGGCCGGGCCATCTGATCGTTGAGCGTCGGGACCGGTTCCGGTGACTCGCCTTTCGCGTACTGCGCGGCGTTGGAGCCGATCAGCCGGTAGGTCTCCAGCGTCATCAGCGGGCTCTGCGGAAACAGCTCGAGGCTGGACAGCCGCGGCAGGTCGCGCTGGTGGATCATCGACGTACCGCGGGACAGGATGCCGATGCCGATGCCCGACCCGGACAGCCTGGCGGCGGTGTGCGCCAGCACCGCGAGGTCACTGCTGTGCCGGACCCGGATGCAGCGTGCGCTGACCTCCTGCTCCTCGATGCCGGCCAGGATCTGGCGGATCACGTCGGCATGTGAGAGCCCGATGATGGTCTGGCTGAAGAAATCGGCGAAGGCCGGCGAGATCGCCAGCACCACCTCGTCGGAGCGCTTACCCGGTTCGGCCGGCGTCTCGCCGGTGAAGGTGATGGTCCGTTCGGTGACGGGATCCGGCATGTCACTCCACCTCCAGTTCCGGGTTTTCGGCGCTCGTCACGTGCCGCAACCGCTTCATTTCCTCCCAGCGCTCACCCGACGGGCGGTAGCCGGTGCCGGGGCCCGCATAGTCGTTGCGGTCGTTGACCGCCGACAACGGTTTGAGGTCGCGGGTCATGATCGCCGACGTCTGCAGCAGATCACCCGAAACCCGTTGGCGCAGCACGGTCAACAGGTTCTCGGCGACATCGGAGAAGCCGGTCGATTCCAGGGCCTTGACCAGATCAAGACCGGTGATGTCGCGGTCCATCACCTGCTGGGCGCCCTTCAGGTCCTCCAGCACATCGCGCGGGATCAGCTCGCGGCTGCCGTGCGCATAGGTGGCGGCCTCGATCTCGGCGTCGGAGATCGTCGGCAGGTCCAGATACCCGAAGACCGCCTGCAGCGCCTTGCCTGCGCGGTGGCGCGCCGCGAGGATCTCGGCCTCACCGACATGCCGCAGACCGCCGTCGATCTGCAGGTCACGCTGAATGGTGTTGAAATCGTCGAAATCCTCGGCGTCCAGATTGGATCCGGCGAACATGTTGTCGTAGTTGGGCGGTGCCGAGTAGCCCGAGCAGACGAAGTCGGTACCCGGCATCATCTGCGGAAGCAGCCGCGCGGTGCGCCGCATCGGCGAGTGCGAGAACGACTGGTCGTTACCCGAGGCGCATTCCAGGTCCACCGCCGAGGCCACCAGGTTCTCGGCCGCCACCGCCCGGATACCAGCAGGCACCGCACCCGGCACCCCGATACAGGAGATCGAACCGTTCTGCAGGCCCTGCACACCCGCGCCCTTGGCCACCAGGATGCAGCGGATCTCCAGGTACAGCATGGACCGGCCTTCGGCGTTGCCCATCTGCACCTCCGATCCGGTGCCCGAGGTGAACCGCATCTTGATCCCGCGGGATGCGTAGGCCGCCGCCAGGAACGCCTTCGACCACGGGGTGTCGTCGCCGTCGACGAACACCGACTCGGTGCCGTACACCGAGATGGTCTCGGCGTAGGCGGTGATACCGCGCATCCCGAGTTCCAGCTCGGTGGCCTCCTCGAGCGCGCACTGGGTCAGCCGGCCGCCGGTGCCGACCTGGCTGCCGATCTGCAGGGCCATGGCGACCAGCGGCGCGTACCGCACCACGCCCAAAGTCGTTTCCACTTCCGAGAATCCACGCAACGACGCCTCGGCGGCCTCACAGGCCACCTGCAGCGGGTTGTCCCTGGCGCTGGTGCAGTGCGCCTGATTCGCCGGGGTGCGGCGGGCCCGCATCTTCTGGATGCCCATCATGATCTCGACGATGTTCATCGCCTTCATGACTTCGAGCAGCTTGGCCGGGGTCAGCCCACCGGTCACCGCGATCACCTCGTCGCGGGTCACCCGAGGGTCGACGAGCATGCCTGCGATCTCGACGGCCGGGATCGCCATCGACTGCTCGGTGGTGGTCACGTCGATCGCGTGATCGGCGATGAACTGGTCGATGAAATCGAAATCGGCGCGGGCCCGGCCGTCCATCTCGACGATGGCCCCGTCCACGACGCGCACGCTCGGCTCGGGGTCGAAGGCGCTGTCCAGCGCGACCATGCCGACCTCGGGCCACTCCTGAACGAATCCGTCCAGGTTGACCGGCCGGTCCTCGAGGACCTTGGTGCGCTCCGACTGCCGCTTGCCGTCAGCGCTGAGTTTTCTGGCTGTCGTCACGGGTGCTCCTATTCGCTGGTGGCCAGGATGTCGCGACGCTCGTAGACGTCGGCCGCCTCACGGACCAGGCCGGCCAGCAGACCCGCGCCGTACTGGCCGTCGAGTTCGTCGGCGATCGCTTCGAGCTCGGCCTTGGTGGACGCGTTGGGCCGCAACGCGTTGTAGATCTGCAGCACCCGCTCATCGCTGATCGCGGTCATCTCGGCGGCGCGGCGCAGGTTCCCGCCGAGCTGCCTGCGCCCGACCTTCTCGGCGATCTGGGCCTGCAACCGCAGCGTCTGCGGGGTGATCCGCAAATCCGACGCGTCGATGTCGCCCGCCATCACCGCCTGCATCGTGATGCCGTCGATCGGCTTGCCGTTGGGGGTGAGCAGCAGGTCGGTGCGGTTGCTGCTCAGCGGATAGTCCACCGAGGGATCGAGATTCGGTTCTGTCATGCACGGTTCCCAACTCGAGTGTTACGGCCATAGAGCTCCCCCAATTGTGCGTTGCGTCACGTTGCACGAAGGTTGCGTCCCAGGTCAGCGGGTAGATCGGGGCGCGATGGGCGATCGCGGGCTAACGTGTGGCGGCGATGGACATTCCGGACCTGCGCGCGGTCGCCGGGCTGGGCGAGTTCTTCGCCCTGCCCGAGGTTTCCGCCGACCCGTCCTGGGCACCGGTCATGTCGCTGCTGGGCGACGCGTCGGCAGTGCACCGGTACGCGTTGGCGGCCAGGTCGGCGATCGCGGCGGGGATGGCTGTCGAGGCGGCGTCGGTACCACTCAAGGCCGCCGCGTCCTCGGTGCATCTGTCGATCGTCGCCCGGCTGCTGTCCCCGGCCATCGGTGCGGCCGGACGCTTCGGCGCCGTCCCGATGCTGACACCGGAAACCCTGTTCTGGCAACCGACTTCATCGCACCGGCCGGCCCTGGGCGCCGGCCGGGTGAGCTGGGCCCCCGCCACCGACCCGCGGCGCGCCGCGGCCGCCATCGTCGACCCGCTGATCGCTGACGTCCTGGCCCCGTTCAACGAGACCATGCGGCAAGCGGTTTCGCTCTCGCCCCGGGTGATGTGGGGCAATATCGCGTCGGCGGCCCACGGCGCGGTGACGGTGCTGACCCGGGCCTGCCCGGAATCGGCCGGGCGCGCACGCGGATTGGTCGCGGCCCTGATCGCCACGGATCCGCTGACCGGCTCGGCAGGCATCGTCGACGGCCGGTTCCGCAGGCGCAACTGCTGCCTGTTCTACCAGGTGCCGGGCGGCGGCTACTGCGGCGACTGCGTGCTGGTGGACGGCTAGAGCGCTGCCACACCGGCTTCGGCGACCGCGACGTCCTGGTCGACGCTGCCCGCGCTGACCCCGACCGCGCCGAGCACCACACCGTCGGACTCCAGCGGGATGCCCCCGCCGAACACCACCAGACCGCCAGAAGTCTGTTCCAGGCCGTAGAGCTCGCCACCGGGCTGGCAGACCGTGGTGAGCGCGCTGGTGGGCAGGTTCATCATGACCGCGGTCCTGGCCTTGCGGATCGAGATGTCGATGCTGGCCTTGATCGCGCCGTCCATCCGGACGAACGCCACCAGATGGCCACCGTCGTCGACCACGGCGATGTTCATCGGCTGGCCGATCTGGTTCGCCTTGTCGGTGGCGGCGTCGATCACCTTCTGCGCCGTCTGCAGCGGCAGTGAACCCATTGCGGTCCTTTCGTGTCATACGAACGTTGGCTTGTGTGCGAGTTCGACGGGATTTTTCGCACACAAGCCAACGTTCGGCGGGGCGTTTAGAAGAAGCCCTGGGCCTTGTTGCTGTAGCTGACCAGCAGGTTCTTGGTCTGCTGGTAGTGGTCGAGCATCATCTTGTG
>NZ_JBSFPX010000316.1:0-4817 GCF_053588415.1 Mycobacterium sp. NPDC003449 | reverse complement strand
ACCATCGACCATCCCGGGGTATGTTCGGCTACGGACCGTAGGAGAAACACCAAACTCCAGTCCGCCCAACAACAATCACCGCCGACACCAGAAGGAACCGGCCATGCAAGCCATCACCGTCTCAGACCGCGACGCCGGCATCGCCGGCCTGACACTGACCGACCTACCCCGCCCCCAACCCACCGAAAACGACGTCATCGTCGAAGTCCACGCCGCCGGCTTCACCCCCGGAGAACTCGACTGGCCACCCACCTGGACCGACCGCGGAGGCCGCGACCGCACCCCCAGCATCCCCGGCCACGAACTCTCCGGTGTCGTCGTCGAACTCGGCGAAGGCACCACCGGACTCACCATCGGACAACGAGTATTCGGAATCACCGACTGGGCCCGCAACGGCTCACTGGCCGAATACACCGCCGTCGAAGCCCGCAACCTCGCACCACTACCCATCGACATCGACCACACCACCGCCGCCGCCCTGCCCATCTCCGGACTCAGCGCCTGGCAAGCCCTCTTCGACCACGGCCACCTCGCCCCCGGACAGACCGCCCTCATCCACGGCGCCGCCGGCGGCGTCGGATCCATCGCCGTCCAACTCGCCCGCCACATCGGCGCCCGCGTCATCGGCACCGGCCGCACCGCAGACCGCGACCACGCCACCAAACTCGGCGTCCACACTTTCCTCGACCTCGAAACCGAAAAGCTCGAAGACGCAGGACAAGCCGACGTCATCTTCGACGTCATCGGCGGCGACATCCTCACCCGCTCCACCGCCCTCCTGCGCCCCGGCGGAACCCTCATCACCATCGCCGAACCACCCAAAACCCAACCACCCAACGGACGGGCCCTCTACCTCCTCGTCGAACCCGACCGCGCCCGCCTCACCGACCTCGCCACCCTGGTACGAAACGGACGCCTCACCCCCCTCATCGGCGCCACCCACCCCCTCGCCGAAGCCCACACCGCCTTCGCGCCCACCACCCGCACCCCCGGCAAAACCATCCTCACCATCACCAAAGACTAAAAGGAATGACGATGACCTACTTTGTCGCTGTCGAGCCCGATGCTGCCTCGGGTAAGGCCGCCGACTTGTTGGCGCAGGTGCAGAAGACGTTGGGTTCGACTCCGAACATGACGAAGGTGATGGCCAACAGTCCTGCCCTGTTGAAGAGCTATCTGGCACTTTTCAGTGCGGTGGCCACCGGTTCGATTCCTGCGGCGGTGCGGGCACGTTTGGCGATTGCCACCGCGCAACTCAACGGGTGCGAGTACTGCCTGTCCTCGCATACCTACATCGGCGCCAACATCACCAAAGTCGAAGCGGCCGAACTCGAACGGGCCCGCAGTGGTGAGTCCGAAGATCCACATGTGGACGCGCTGCTGACGCTGTCGAACCTCATCGTCGAGAACGCAGGCGATGTCGATGAGGCCGACATCATCGCCGCGGGTCGGGCGGGTGTCACCGAGGAGGAGATCGGCGAGCTGATCGCCAATCTGTCATTGAACATCATGACCAACTACTTCAATGTGATGGCCCGCGTGGAGAACGACTGGCCGGTCGTCTCGCTGTGACCCGGTGACGTGAACACCGGACGCGGACAGCGTGAAGAGGAGGATGTGGTGCGAGCCGCAGATCGACGGATGATGTGGCACGGCATGTTCTTGTTCTTGATCGGCCTGGTGACCGGCACGCAGGAGCGCCGCTTCAAGAACATGCGTATGGGGCTGTCCGCGCATCTCCAGGGCGTCGTGAACGGCACGTTTCTGATCGCGGTGGGGGCCGTCTGGGGGCATATCGAGCTTTCGCCACGTGCGGAGAAGGTGGCACGGTGGGCGGCGCTGTACGGCACGTACGGTAATTGGCTGTTCACCGTCGTCGGCGCAGCGTGGGGCACGGCGGCCGCGAATCCGATTCTCTCGCAAGGACACCGCGCCAAACCGTGGCAGGAACGGGTCGCCGGAGCAGGGTTCAGTAGCATCGCCTGCTCCATCGCTGTCGCGGTCGTGTTGCTCCTGTGGGGTCTCAGCGTCGGCAACCGGCAGCTGGACGGCCGCGGTACCGATTCACGGGAGGCCGGTACCGGAATCGAATTGCCGAGCGTCACCGGCGACTGATCCGCTGTGAACCGTACGGATTACAGCAGGCCGAGGTCGCGTGCCCGTTTGACGGCCGCCCTCCGGTCCTGCACGCCGAGCTTGCGATAGAGCGCACGCTGGTGGGTTTTGACGGTGTTCAGTGAGACATAGAGCCGTTGGCCGATTTCGCGGCGCGACAATCTGGTGGCCAGCAGACCGACGACTTCGAGTTCTTTGGGTGTCAGCTCTTCGCGAACTGGTTGAGCCCGAGTGGAGGTGGATACCGGATTGCCCATGGCGCGCAGATCGGTGTGGGGTGAGAACCTCTGGGCGATATCGGTATCCACGCCACCGTGAAGCAGGGCGCCGGCCTCGTTTCGGCTTGCCGTCGCCGTCTGGCGATCGCCGAGGTGATTGTGGATGTCGGCCTGGGTGAGCAGCGCTTTGACCACCTCGAGGGTTCCGGCGCCCTTGTGGGCCAGCCTGACGGCTATGCCTGCGGCGTCCGCGGCGGCGACCGCGTCGCCGCGCATGTCGAGGATGATCGCCGTGGCGAGCGACACCATCATGTCGACGAAGTGCTCGCCGTCGGCCAGTTCCTTGGTGCTGCCGGTTGCGCGGCGAATCAGTTCCTCGGCGGCCGCGAGTTGACCGTGGTGGGCAGAGATCATCGCCAGATAACCCAGTGCGTACCGACGGTCGCCATGGTTGCCGAGGTTCTCGGCCAGCTGGGCGGCCCGGCGGAAGATGGGTTGGGCCTCGTCGACGCGGTCCGAGAAGTACAGTGCGGCTCCGTATATGCAGTAAGCGGCCGACCGGGCCTGCGGGGCGTCCTCGAAATCAGACGCGACGGCTCGACGCGCGGCGTCGAGGGCGGTGGCGACGTGACCCTTCTTGAACGCGTGGACCTCACGCAGGACTACGAGTTGGGGGCCGGCGGCGTCGCCCGCGGCTTCGACTGCCGCTATCCATTCGTGGGCGTCGTCGAAGTGGCCGGTATTCAACGCGATCCAGGCACGAATCGCGCTGAGCCGCGGATCGGCTGAAACCGTCTGGTCCGGCAGCAGGTCGAGCCAGCCGGAGATTGTGGTCAACCCACCCGCATTGAACTCGTCAACCCAGTCGGACGCGATGAGATCCGCACTCTGCTCGATGTCGCCGGCGGCGACGAGGTGGCGCACCGCCTCGTCGACAAGACCCTCGGCTTCGAACCAGGCTGCCGCTCGTCGGTGCAGGCCTGCGACCAGATCGGGCTCGCTGCGGTGCAGCTCGGCACGCAGCAGCTCGGCGAACAGATGGTGATAGCGATACCAGCGTCGCGACATGTCCAGCGGCACCACGAACAGGTTTTCGCGTTCGATCCTCTCCAGGATCGATGCCGAGTCCGACGTCTGCAGCACTGCGTCGCACAAGGTACCGCTGAGTCGTCCCAACACCGAGGTGCGCAACAGGAAGCTGCGCAGCTGTGCCGGCTGCTGGTCGAGCACCTCGACCATGAGGTAGTCGACGATGTGCCGGTTGTCGCCGGCGAACATCTTGATCAACGATGCGGTATCGCCGGGCCCGGCGAGCGAGAGAGCGGCGAGGTACAGGCCGGCGACCCACCCTTCGGTGCGCCGCTGCAAGAATTGAATGTCGGCACTACCAAGGCCCAGCCCGAGCACATCGTTGAGCAGACAACCCGCCTCGACGGTTCCGAACCGCAAGTCGTTGCTTCGCATCTCGACCAGCTCGGCCCGAGCCCGCAGCCGTGCCAACGGCAACGGCGGATCCGATCGGGTGGCCAGCACCACGTGAAAGTTCACCGGCAGGTGGCCGATGACGAATGCCATCTGGTCATGAACGGCCTGATTTACCACCAGGTGGTAGTCGTCGAGAACGAGCACCATCGGGCTGGCAGTCGCGTGCAGATCGTTGAGCAGCGTCGGCAGAACCACCTGCATCGGGTCGGCACCCACCGCCAGGAGCTCGACCGCACGGGTCCCGACCCCGGGATTGGCTTTTTGCAGCGCCGCGACGACGTACATCCAGAACCACACCGGGTCGTTGTCGGAAGGATCCAGCGACAGCCAGCTGAAGCGGTGGGTTTCATCGGCCGCCGAAGCCCACTGTGCCAGCAGCGTGGTCTTGCCCCAGCCCGCCGGCGCGCTCAGCAGTGTCACCTTGCGCCGCAGGCCGACGGCCAACGCGTCCAGCAATGCGGCCCGGTCGACGAGCTGACCTGCCGTGCTGGGGACGTACAGCTTGGTGGCGAGCAGAACTGCTCGCTCATCGCCTTGACCGGCGTCGCTGTTGCCGTGTCCATTCGCGTCAACCATGTCCGAACTCCGCGCATCGGTTGCACCGAGCGTACGGGCAGGAGAGCCGGGTATCGGCGCGTTCTCGGTGAGCGTCGGCGTGCTCATGGCCGTCGGGACACCAAAACGTATCCGCCGAGGCCGAACGCGACCGGCAGCATCACCAACATTCCCAGCGCGGTGTTCATCATCGGGTCCCCCTTCTTCGGCGTCGGGGCACTTCTCCAACGGCGGTTCCGGTTGCTCGGCCGCGGTCGCGGCGATACGGAGTACAACGACTACGTTGGCAGTTCGGATGGGCCGTCACCATCGCCCAGCGGGTGATTTTTAGAGCCCGCCCGGTGTATGCCTAGTGGCCCCGATCGGCGCCGGACTGCTCACTCCGGGGGGTGGGTGAGTTGTTTGAGTTGGGTTCGGGAGGTGATGCCGAGTTTGGTGAAGGCG
>NZ_JBSFPX010000315.1:0-4823 GCF_053588415.1 Mycobacterium sp. NPDC003449 | reverse complement strand
ACCCGCTCCTTGGCGCGGGCCTTCTCCTCGTCACGGCGGGCGCCGCCGAACGCGGCGTCGAACCGGTTCTCCCGGATACCGCGCAGCAACGTCACGGTCTGCAGCGGGTTGCGCGACGGGCCGTTGTCCACCACCCGGCCGGCGTCGATGTCGTCCTGCACCGAGGCGACCACCAGCCGCACCCCGTTCTCGGCGACCAACCGGTCCCTGGTCTCGATCACCTCGTCGAAGTTGTGGCCGGTGTCGACGTGCATCACCGGGAACGGCAGCCGCGCCGGGGCGAACGCCTTGATCGCCAGGTGCAGCATGACGATCGAATCCTTGCCACCGGAGAACAGCAGCACCGGCCGCTCGAACTCGGCGGCGACCTCACGGATGATGTGGATGGCTTCGGCCTCCAGCGAGCGCAGATGGCTCAGCTCGTAGTTGGCCGGCCGGTCGGTGGTCTCGACGGTGGTCATCACTTCCCCATTAAGTTGGTAGAAATGGCCAGATTTGCAAGCATGCTCGGAAATGTAATCGGGCCGCGGACCGGCTGTCAATGTGACCCGTTCGGCCGGTCCCGAGTGAAGTCAACATCCCCGGGCCGCTAGCTATGCCCGCTGACGTGCGCGCCCGCGCTTCGTGGCAGCCGCACGGATTCGAGCAGGGTCACGGCGAGCACGGCGCCCAGCACCAGGTACGTCGACGAATACGAGCCCAACTGGCTGAGCAGCAGCGCCGCCACCGCGATCCCGAGGCCCGCGGCGAGCTCCTGCACCGAGGAGTTGAGCGTGTTCGCGTGGGTGAGCTGATCGCCGTCCACATCGGAGAACGCCAGGGTGTTGTACGCGGTGAAACCGATCGACCGCAGGGCCCCGCTCACGTAGAGGATGGTGGCCATCAGCACAACGGGCAGACCCGGTCGCAGCAGCGCCAGGAGCCCGAAGCAGCCGATCGAGGCAACGCCGTTGACCAGCAGCACGGTGCGGACGCCGAACCGGCGCATCAGGGGTGTGGTGGCCGGCTTGATGGTGAGGTTCCCGGCGAACAGCGCGGCCACCATCAGGCCGGCGGCGAACGGTGTCCAGCCGAACTCGATCTGGAACTGCAGCGGCAGCAGGAACGGGACCGCGGTGATCACCATCCGGTACAGCGAGCCCGCCTGCACCGTGATGCGTAATGTGCGCACCCTGAGCACGCGCAGCTGCAGCAACGGGGAGGTCGCGCCGAGCAGCCGCCACAGGGCCGCGCCCAGCAGGATCACCGCGCCCGCGGCACACCAGGCGACCAGCGGCCAGTCCGTCCCGGTCACCCGGATGTGCTCGAGCGCGATCAGCGCCGCGGCGATGCCGGAGCCCAGCGCCAGCAGCCCGGGCCAGTCCAGGGACCGGGGGCAGGGCTGCGGTTCACCGCGAATGAGCCGCAGCGCCAGCACGATTCCGATCAGCCCGATCGGAATGTTCACCGCGAAGATCCACCGCCAGTTGCCCAGGGTGGCAATCGCGCCGCCCAGCACCGGAGCGAGCACCGGTGCCGCCAGTGCCGGCCAGGTCAGCAGGGCGATGGCGCGCACCAGGTCGCCCTTCCCGCTGTGGCGCAGCACCGCGAGCCGTCCGACGGGCACCATCATGGCGCCGCCTATCCCCTGCAAGATCCGGGTGCCGACCAGCATCGGCAGCGAGACGCTGAGCGCGCAGCCCACCGAGGCCAGGGTGAACACCGCGATCGCGGCGATGAACACCCGCCGGATGCCGAACCGGTCGGCCATCCAGCCGCTGGCCGGGATCAGCATGGCGACCGTCACCAGATAGGCCGAGATCGCGACGTTGACGTCGACGGCGTCTACCCTCAGCGACGACGCGATCAACGGGATGGCCGGCGTGATGATCGTGGCGTCCAGGATCTCCATGAAGAACGCCCCCGCCACCAGCAGCGCCATCCCGCGCGGGAACGGTGGCACCTCGGGGTTGGACACCCGAGAAATCTAGTCCAGTCCCGCGGCCCGGTCAGCTGCCGAGCACGTACTCCAGACGCCGGGCGCAGATATCGGCCAGGTCGACGCCGGGGATGGCGAAGCGGCGGTTGAGCCGGATCAGCGCGACCGCCAGCAGCAGCGGCGCGGTGACATCGCCGAACGCGATGTTGCCGATGCAGTGCCCGACCGCGCGTTCGTAGCGGTCGATGGTCTCCTCGCGGCCGGGGGTGCCCGGCGCGGGCGCATTGCCGGGCAGTGGGCTGCTGACCCAGTCGGTCATCAGCAGCCAGCTGATATCGGCGGCCGGGTCGCCGAGGTAGGCGATCTCCCAGTCCAGCACCGCGGCGGGCGACAGGTCGGGCCGGTACAGCACGTTCGACATCCTGGCGTCGCCCCAGCACAGCCCCACCCGCTCGGGGGTGTAGGTATGCGCGTCCAGCCAGTCCAGCGCCCGGGCGAAGATCGGCGGGATCGGTGTGTCGCCGTAGGCCCAGCCGATCGCGTACCGCAGGAATCCGGCGAGCGCGCGCGGCGTCGGGTCGCCGAGGAAGCCCAGCCGGTACCGCTGGGGATCGAGCCGGTGCACCGCCGCGATCATGTCGACGCAGCCGTTCCACAGCCTGGCCCGGCCCGCGTCGTCGGTTTCGGCGAAGATGCCTGCCCCGTGGTAGGGCGGGACATCGCTGACCCCGAGCAGGCCGTCGATGCGGTCCATCACCAGATACTGGGTGCCCAAGCCGGAGCCGTCGGCGTCGATCCAGCGCACGGTCGGTACCGGGACGGGCGACGCGGCGAGCCGCTGCATCACCAGGTACTGCCTGCGCAGGTCGTAGTCGGGCAGGATCGCGAACTCGGGTGGCCTGCGGAAGACCAGTCCCAGGGTGGCGCCTTCGACGTTCTCGACGTCGAAAAGGTAGGTCTCGGTGGAGAATCCACCGGTGCTGGCCACCCAATTGGCCACCCGGGCCCGCTCCGCCCCGGGAATGTGCCGGCGGACGAGGGGTTCGAGGGCCGCGGGCAGCTCGTCGGCGGGCAGCCTCACCATCCGGTGTACCCGTAGCGCGGATAGGCGCCGACGAACACCATTTCGACCAGGCCGTGCCCCGTTCTGGGGCACCCGTCCGGCCCGGACATCCTCACCTCGCACAGCGTTTCGGACAGAAAGCTGACCGGTTTGATGACGTCGAGGTCGGTGGTGTCGGCGGTGAACCCGTCGATGAAATCGGTTCCGCGCCAATGCCCGGAGGCGTAGCCGTCGACCTCCAGGTAACCGGCCAGCCCCGGCCAGAAATCGGTGATCGGGCTGACCTCGATGGTGTTGATGCTGCGGTCGCCGCGGTGCACGGTGAAGGTGCCGCCGCGGATCACCCGCAGGTCGTCGCGGAACGTGAGGTCGTGCTCGACGTCGATGATCGTGCCCGCGGGCCTGCCGTCGGCGATCGGATAGAGGATCTCGCCCTCGAACTGCCACCGCTCCCCCGTGCTGGTCTCGCGCTGCGCGAAATGCACCAGCTCGTCCTCGAATTCGAAGATCCCCATGTAGTACAGCGTCCCCTCGGGGATCTCCTGCGGCTGCAGGTTCGCGCCCTCCGACAGGCTCCCGCCGCCCGGCCCGTTGCGGATGCCCCAGGAGTGGTCACGGCCGAACCACCAACGGGACGGGTCGATCTCGATGCGTTCGCCGTCGATCTCGATCCAGCCTTCGAGATCCCCGTTCTGGTAGAACCGGCGCGCGTCCTCACTGACCCGACCACGGCTGCGGTGAAACGCCGGGGTCTGCTCGTAGGTCGGGAACCGTCCGCGCAACCGCAGATCCAGGCTCACCCCCTGCTGGTTGGGTTCGAGCACGGCCCGCACGGTGCGCAGCGGGTCCTCGACGGCATAGCTCAACGGTCCGACGGAATACGTTCCGAGCGCACCGGATTCGGGATTGAGTTCGGTCGACATGCGCACCACGCGGGCCTCGCCGCCCCGTTTGGTGATCATCGCGTACGCATCGGTGACATTGCGATTCGGATAGCGGGCCAGGCCGGTCATCACGTTGACATCGCCGGACCGGTCGAAGCCGTACATCACGATGCGCTCGGTCCAGCGCAGATCGGACTGGGCGACATGGTCGAACGTGGTCGGCAGCTGGTGGCACAGCAGTTCATCGTGCGGGGTGAGCATCGGCGATCCTCCCGGAACAATTACGTTATAGGCCGTAACGTAACAGGCGACAGTCGATCAGGATAGGTTTTCCCAGATGACCAGTGCCGGACCCGTGGCCGGGCGCCCCCGCGACCCGTCCAAGGACGTCGCCGTGCTCACCGCGGCCCGCGAGCTCCTGGCCGAAGAAGGCTACCAGGGCACCACGGTGCTCGCGGTCTCGCGGCGGGCCGGTGTCGGCGCACCGACCATCTACCGTCGCTGGCCCAGCCGGGAAGCCCTCATCGAGGACGCCGCATTCGGCCACACCGCACCCGTGCCGGTGCCCGCCCCGACCGGTGATCTGCACGCCGATCTGCGGTCCTGGGTCGTGATGTTCCTCGACTGGCTGGCCGGTCCGGTGACCCGCGCGGCGCTGCCCGGACTGCTCGCCGCCTACCACCGCGACGAGAGCAGCTACGAACGGCTCGTGCTGCGGTCCGAGGCCGATGTCCGGGGGCTCATGGCCGGGCTGATCGGCGACGCCGAACGCACCGACACCGTGTTCGACTTTCTGGTCGCCTCGACCGTGGTTCGGGCGATGACGCGAGGGCTCGTCGACCGCGACGCGTTCTGCGACCGCACCGCCGACGCGTTGACCGTTCTGGCCAGGGCGCGCTGACGGCTCGCCCTTTTCTCCGCGAGCGCCCTTTTCTCCGCGCCCTTTATCTCCGCGAGC
>NZ_JBSFPX010000314.1:0-4827 GCF_053588415.1 Mycobacterium sp. NPDC003449 | reverse complement strand
GACCGACTACTCTCAGACCCGTCCACATTCGTTGCAGCCACCGCCTGAATCCAAGCCGGGTTTTGGGGGACGCCCGCGTCTGCTCGCGGTGGAAAATCGGTGGACCGGAGCGGTGCCGGTGCGACACCATCGAACGTTGTGAGCATGCAGCACGACATCACCCAGCCGGTACAGAACGCCGGCGGCTGGCGCGTGCTCGCCCCGTTCCGGATCCGCGAGTACCGGTTGCTCATCGCCGCGGTGTCGCTGTCGATCTTCGCCGAAGGCATGTGGTCGGTGGTGATGGCCCTGCAGGTCATCGCGATCGACAACGATCCGGCTTCGCTCTCGCTGGTCGCCACCTGCCTGGGTGCGGGCCTGGTCGCCTTCGTCCTCGTCGGCGGTATCGCCGCCGACCGGATCAACCAGCGCACCATCATCATCGCGGTCGAGGCGGTCAACTTCGTCACCGTCTCGACCGTCGCGACCCTCGGCCTGACCGGAGCCCTCAGGATCTGGCATATGGCCGTGGCCGCAGCGATTCTCGGCATCGCCGCGGCGTTCTTCTTCCCGGCCTACAGCGCGATCCTGCCGCGCATCCTGCCGCCCGAACAACTGCTGGCCGCCAACGGGGTCGAGGGCGTCGTGCGGCCGGTGTTCCAGCGCTCGGTCGGCCCGGCGGTCGCGGGCATGGTGATCGGTGCGACCATCCCCTCAGTCGGGACGGTCGTGGTGGCGGTGCTGTTCGGCCTCGGCCTCGCGCTGCTGGTTGCGACCCGGCGGGCGGCGGATGCCGGCTCGAATTGGGAAACGGCGCAACCGATTTCCGAACGACCGCACGTCCTGCGGGACCTGCGCGAGGGCTTCGTGTTCATGCTGGTCACCCCGTGGCTGCTGTGGACGCTGCTGTTCGCCAGCATCTTCGTGCTCGTCGTGCTCGGCCCGATCGAGGTGTTGCTGCCGTTCATCGCCCAGGATCGGTTCGACGACGGCGCGCGGGCGTACGGATTCATCCTGGCGTTCTTCGGTTTCGGCAGTGCACTCGGTGCGCTGACGGTCTCGTCGCGGCGGATGCCGCGGCGTTATCTCAGCACGATGATGGCGATGTGGGGGCTCGGCTCGATCCCGCTGACGATCGTCGGCGTCACATCGTCGTTCCCGCTGATGGCGTTGGCGACCTTCGCGATCGGGATCACCGACGGTGCGGCGATGGTGATCTGGGGGACGCTGCTGCAACGCCGGGTGCCGACGGAGATGCTGGGTCGGGTCTCCAGCCTGGACTTCTTCGTCTCGCTGGCCTTCATGCCGCTGTCGTTCGCGATCGTCGGCCCGCTGTCGAAGGTGGTCTCGATGGAGACCATCTTCCTCGTCGCCGGTATCGCACCGGCGATCCTGGCCGCCGTCGCACTCGTCATGGCCAGGATGCCCAGCGACGAATTGGCGCACCCGCTGCGGTAACCAGCGCGAGCAGACGCGGCGGTACCCCAAAATCCTTGTCGCCGGGCACCTTCGCGTCTGTTCGCCGATGGTGCAGCCCGGTCACGAGCCCTGGTACACCTTGCGGTAGCTCGACGGTGACATGCCGATCCCGCGCCGCAGATGGTGGCGCAGGTTGCCCGCGGTGCCCAGGCCGGAGCGCCGGGCCACCTCCTCGACCGACAGGTCGACCGATTCCAGCAGTTCCCTGGCCCGGTCCAGCCTGCGGGTGCGGATCCAGGCTCCTGGCGCCTGTCCGGTCTCCTCGCGGAAGCGCCGGATGAAGGTACGCACACTCATGTGGGCGTGCCGGGCCAGGCGCTGCACGGTCAACTCCTCGTGCAGATGCCGCACGGCCCATTCGCGGGTGGCCGCCGTCGTGGAGGCCTGATCGGACACCGGCGTCCCCGGGTCGATGAACTGGGCTTGGCCGCCCTCCCGCCACGGCGGCACCACGCAGTACCGGGCCACCGCATTAGCCACCTGCGCGCCGTGATCGGACCGAATGATGTGCAGGCACAAGTCGATTCCGGCGGCCAGCCCCGCCGAGGTGAGCACATCCCCGTCGTCGACGAACAGCACGTTCTCGTCGAGCAGCACCCCGGGGTGCATCTGGCGCATATCCGCCGCATGCCGCCAGTGGGTGGTGGCCGGCCTGCCGTCCAGCAGCCCCGCCGCCGCCAGGACGAACGCACCGGTACAGATCGACACCAGACGCGTCCCGGGCCGGATCGTCGACAACGCTTCCAGCACATCGTCTTCCAGCACACCGTCGATGCGCGCGGGCCGATACCTGGTCCCCGGGATCACCACCGTGTCAGCGGCGGCCAGGGCCTGCCTGCCCGCGGCGGGCACCAGGGCGAAGCCCGAGGTCGACGGCACCGGCCCGGCCGTCAGCCCACAGGTCACCACCTCGTAGAGCGGGTCGCCGTCGGGACCGGTGGCGGTGGAGAACAGCAGCGGGGCGATGGTCGCGTCGAAGCCGACCACCTCGGGCAGCAACAGGACAGCCACGCGATGCATACCCGGCATTCTGGCATATTTTTGATGATTGCTGTCATTTATGCCACTGGCCGCGGACGCGGTCTTCGATGACAGTTGTCGGGTGACGACGACACCCGACCGGACGGTGACCCCTGCCCGCATCCACTGGGCCTGGGTGGTGGCCGCGGTGAGCTTCGTGGCGATCCTCGGCGCGGCCGGCTTCCGGTCCATCCCCGGCGTGCTGATGAACCCGCTGCACCACGAATTCGGCTGGACGCACGGGACCGTCGGGCTGGCCATGTCGGTCAACATGTTGTTGTACGGCCTGACCGCGCCGTTCGCCGCGGCGCTGATGGACCGGTTCGGGGTGCGACCGGTGCTCACCGTCGCACTGCTGCTGATCACCGCGGGCTCGGCGGGCAGCATCGCGATGACCGCCAGCTGGCAGCTGGTGCTGCTGTGGGGCGTGCTGGTCGGGATCGGTGCCGGCGCGATCTCGATGGGCTTCGTCGCGACCGTCGCGACCCGCTGGTTCGAACAGCGCCGCGGCCTGGTCACCGGGGTGCTCACCGCCGCGAGCGCCACCGGCCAGCTGATCTTCCTGCCGATCGTCGCGGCCGTCACCACCCAGCACGGCTGGCGCTGGGCCTCGCTCATCGTCGCGGCGGCCGCCGTGGCCGTGGTGCCCCTGGTCGCGGTGTTCCTGCGCGACCGCCCCGCGGACAAGGGCCTGGCGCCCTACGGAGCCGATCCCGGCGCCCCGGTCCTCGCCGCGACCGTCCCGGCGAGCAGCTTCACCGCGGCCTTCGACGGGCTGCGCATCGGCCTGCGGGTGCCCGCGTTCTGGCTGCTGGCGGGCAGCTTCGCGATCTGCGGGATGACCACCAACGGCCTGATCGCCACCCACTTCATCCCGGCGGCCAACGACCACGGCATGCCGACCACGGTGGCCGCGGGTCTGCTCGCCACCATCGGCATCCTCGACGTCGCGGGCACGGTGTTCTCCGGATGGCTCACCGACCGGATCGACCCCCGGCTGCTGCTGCTGGTGTACTACGCGGGCCGCGGGGTGTCGCTGCTGCTGTTGCCGTCGCTGCTGGCGCCGCACGCCCAGCCCAGCACCTGGGTCTTCGTGGTGTTCTACGGGCTGGACTGGGTCGCCACTGTTCCCCCGACGATCGTGCTGTGCCGGGACTACTTCGGCGACCGCTCCCCTGTGGTGTTCGGCTGGGTGTTCGCCTCCCACCAGGTCGGGGCGGCGATCGCGGCCGCGGGTGCGGGCTGGCTGCGCGATCTGAACGGAAATTACGATATGGCGTTCTACCTGGCCGCGGGATTGTGTTTCGTCGCCGCGGTCTTCTCGGCCGGTATCAGGAAAGCCCAGGTCAATCGGGACCGGGTGGGCACGTAGAGGCGTCTGCTTTGGCGTAACTGCTTTGTTAGCCTTACCATCCGATGCGGCGCCGCGGGGAACGCCGACGCATTCGCGCGTGCGGGTGCTCGCGTTCCGCTCATATCGGCACGCGTGTCACCGGCAGCCGACGTAGGAACCACAGGCCGTCATGAGCGGGAGGAACCCAGCTATGAACACTCGCACCAAGACCTTGGGCGCAGCCGCGGCGTTCGCGGCGATCGCCGCCTCAGTGCCGTTGGCGGTCACCGCTTACGCCGATCCGCCGGCGCCGACCACCACCGAGGCACCGGTGATCGAGATCCCCGATCCCCAGGGCCCCGGCTGCGACGACTTCAAGAAGGCCCTGCCGACCTACAAGGACCTGGCCGAGCTTCCGGTGAGCCAGGTGCTGGCCGCCATCCCCCAGATCAGCACCTTCAACTCCGCGGTGTCCGGCGGGATGAACCCGGCCGTCAACATCGACCCGGTGCTCGACAACGGGCCGTATGTGGTGTTCGCGCCGACCAACGACGCGTTCGCCAAGATGGACCCGGCACAGCTGGAGGCGCTCAAGGCCGATCCGGCCGCGCTGACCAGCCTGGACTACTACCACGCGTTCCTCGGCCTGCTCGGCAACGAAGATGTTCAGGGCCAGCGGCCCACCCAGCAGGGCGCCGAGATCAACGTGACCGGCAAGGGCGGCGACATCAAGGTCAACGACAGTGCCAAGCTGGTCTGCGGCGCGATTCACGCGAAGAACGCCCGCATCTACCTGATCGACACCGTGCTGGATCCGAACTCGCCGCCGGACGCCATGACCACATCGTCCAGCTCGTCGACGTCGGAGACCACGACCACCACGTCCGCGCCGGCGACCAGCACCGAGCCGGAACCGACACCCGCGGCCGACGCGCCGATCGGCTGAGAGTTTCCCCGCGAGCAGACGCAAAACTGCCCCTTTTCAAGCGAAAAGGGGCAGTTTTACGTCTGCTCGG
>NZ_JBSFPX010000313.1:0-4878 GCF_053588415.1 Mycobacterium sp. NPDC003449 | reverse complement strand
GGCGGCGGCCGGCTTTCGCGCCAAGCACGTAGCCGACGGCGATCACGGCGGCGTAGCGGATCACAGTATTCCTTCCAACGCGACGGGCTTCCCAGACGAAGTGTGTGACTCCATCCTGCCTCACCGACGGCCCGGCACGCCCGCCCGGGAGCGCATTGGCGGCAGCGGCGGTCGGTACGCTAGAGTCAACGCTCGGTCCGCGGAGCAGATCTGCGGAAGGTAGTCCCCTGTAGCTCAATTGGCAGAGCTCCCGACTGTTAATCGGGCGGTTATTGGTTCGAGTCCAATCGGGGGAGCCACAATCCCAGAACTGTCACCTCTGGGGTTTGGCCTGCTGCTGGCGGGCGGCCTGGTTCAGCGCCTCCACCAGCGGATTGCTCGCCGTGGCGAGCGCTTTCCGCTCCTCCTCGGTCAGCTGGTAGAACGTCCACACACCCCATGCGGCGGGCCGCACGTAGACGGTCACATGCTGCCGGTTGTTCTGCAGCACGGCCGGGACCGCGACCGGCCGGTTCAGGGTCGCCGAACTCATCATCTCCTCGGCCAGTGCCCGGGTGTCCACCGTGTCCTGAAGCTGGTAGAGCACGGCCTTGTTGGCGGGGCCTTCCATGGCGAGGAACCAGGCCATCGACGTCTCCTTAGGTTGGCGGCAGCGCAGTCACTGTAGGCGATTGGTCCGCTTTGTGGACCTGAACCGTTCGGCCCCGCAGGGCGCTCCGATGGTGCGTCGATACCGCCCCGCAACGCCGTCGCGCGTTGCGCCGACATCTCGGGTCCGGCCCGTAAGCTCATGGCATGCGGTTGTCCCGGCTGAGCGCGGTGCTGCTGTCCATGGGTTTTCTCGCCGCGGGGTGCGGGTGGGGCCCGTCGTCGGCGCCGCCGCCCAAACCCGACACCTGCACCCCGGCCGACGGGCCGAGCGCCGATACGGTTGCCCAGGAGATCGCCGGGCTGCCCGTGCCGAAGGCGGGTTCGGAGTGGACGCAGCTCAAGGACGGGCACACGGCCAACTGCCGGTTGTACTGGGTGCAGGTCGGGCAGACCAACCCCGAACCCAACAGTCCCGGTCAGTTGTTGTTCTTCGACCGCCAGACCCCGCTGGGCCCCGCGACCCCCGAACCGCGGCCCTATATCGCCGTCGTGTCCAACGCCGACGACACCGTGGTGGTGAACTATCAGTGGCAGCAGGGCCACGACTCGCCGAAGGCGCCGACCGGCATCGCGACCGTGCGGTTCCGGATCGGGCACGACGGCAAACTGGTCGCCGTCGACCCCGTCCCGCAGCCCTGAGGCCTCTCAGCCGTTGAGCAGCTCGGCGGGGTCGAGCATGGCCGCGTAGCGCAGCTGCTCGGGGATGCCGAAGCCGTCGACCAGCGCCTCGATGTGCGGGCGCAGCGACCGGCAGCGTTCGTTGATCCCGCGGGTGACGGCCTTGGCCCGCTCGGTGGACAGATACCGGTGCTCCATGAACCAGGCCTTGTCGTCCTCGATCACCGAAAGCGCGTACAGGTCGCAGACGTCTTCGAGGAGTTCGCGCGCGGTGTCGTCCTCGCAGGCGTCGATGCCCGCGACGAAGGCCTCCATGATGATCCGGTCGATGTGGGCGCTCGCGGCGTGCAGCACATGGTCCTGTACGGCGTTGAACGCCTCGAACGCCGACATCTCCTTGGACTTGCCCTGCAGACGGCGAGCCACCGAGGCGATCATGTACTCCTCACGGTCCTCGAACATCTTGACCTGGGTGCCGCGGTTGAACAGGCTGCCTTCTTCCTCGTTGTCCTGGCGGGTGTCGAGGACGGTCTGGATGATGGTCTCGGCCGAGGTGCGTTTGAGGAGACGCTCGCCGGCGAAGTTGGCCGCGAACCGCACCCACTCCGCCGGGCTCATGCCCTTGATGTCGTCGGCGTAGGCGGTCAGCAGTTCCTTGGCCACCAGCTGGGTGAGCACGTGGTTGTCACCCTCGAAGGTGGTGAACACGTCGGTGTCGGCGCGCAGTGCGATCAGCCGGTTCTCCGCGAGGTAGCCCGCGCCGCCGCAGGCTTCCCGTGCCTCCTGGATGGCCCGGCTGGCGTGCCAGGTGTTGGCCGCTTTGAGCCCGGCGGCCCTGGCCTCGAGCTCACGTTGTTCCTCGGCATCGGGATTGTCGGAGGTCTGCAGTTCGTGGCACTTGGCCACCAGTTCGTTCTGGGCGAACTGCAGTGCGTAGGACTTGGCGATCAGCGGCAGCAGCCGGCGCTGATGTACGAGATAGTCCATGATGAGGACTTCCTCGTCGCTCTTCGGGGCTTCGAACTGCCTGCGTTCCAACGCATATCGGGTGGCGATGTCGAGTGCCACGCGGGCTGCGGCGGCCGCGCTGCCGCCGACCGTCACCCGGCCGCGGATCAGGGTGCCGAGCATGGTGAAGAACCGCCGGCCGGGGTTCTCGATCGGCGAGCTGTAGCTGCCGTCGGGTGAGACGTCGGCGTACCGGTTGAGCAGGTTCTCCCGCGGCACCCGAACGTTGTCGAACACGATGCGGCCGTTGTCCACACCGGGCAGGCCACCCTTGTAGTGGCAGTCCGATGTGGTCACGCCGGGCATGTCGTTGCCCATATCGTCGCGGATCGGCACCACGAAGCAGTGCACACCGTGACCCTCGCCGTCAGCTGTGATCAGCTGCGCGAAAACCGCTGCGACGCGCGCTGTTTCGGCGGCGCCGCCGATGTAATCCTTACGCGCGTTCGGGGTGGTCGAGTGGATCACGAATTCCTGGGTCTCCGGATCGTAGGTGGCGGTGGTCTCCAGGGACTGCACGTCGCTGCCGTGCCCGGTCTCGGTCATCGCGAAACAGCCGAGCAGATCGAGGTCGATGAGCCGGCGCACGTAGGCCTTGTGATGCCGCTCGGTGCCGAGATTCTCGATGGCGCCGCCGAACAGCCCCCACTGCACGCCGGCCTTGACCATCAGGGACAGGTCGGACATGGCCAGCATCTCGATCTGGATGATGGCCGCGCCGACGTCGCCGTTGCCGCCGTGTTCCTTGCGGAAACCGTCCTCGGCGGCACCCTTGGACGCCATGATCTTGAGTTGCTCGGCCACCTTGGCCCGCGCGATGGTGGTGTTCGGCGTGTAGTGCGGGCGGAAGACCTCGTTGGACAGGTCGGCCCGCAGGGCGTTCTTGACGTCGCGCCAGCGGCCGTCCAGCGTATTGCGAAGATGCTCGGCAGTGGTGGTCATACCCGACCGTAACCTGCTGGTGGCCCGACGCAGGTGAACCTGAGTTAAACGGGTCAGACTGACCGGCGTTGAATCTAGCCATGACCGAACGGCCCGAGCCGCTGTCACCGACCGGCCTGCCCCACGTGATCGACCACAAACACGCCGATGTCACCGGTGGCTGGCTGCGCGCGGCCACCTTCGGCGCCATGGACGGACTGGTCAGCAATACCGCGCTGATTGCCGGTGTGGCGGCCAGTGCGAGCGCCAAGACCGTGGTGCTCAGCGGTGTGGCGGGGCTGCTCGCCGGAGCCTTCTCGATGGCGCTGGGGGAGTTCACCTCGGTCACGACGGCCAATGAGCAGATCGACTCCGAGGTAAGGGTGGAGCGGCGGTCCTTCCGTAAACAGCCCGAGGCCGAACGCGCCGAACTGGTCTCGATGTTGAGGGATATGGGAATGTCGGAGGACACCGCGACCAAGGCCACCGAGGAGATCCACCGCGACGAGAACCGGGCGCTGAACTTCCATCTGGTGCAGGAGCTCGGTGTCGATCCCCGGGAGAAGCCGTCGCCGCGGACGGCGGCGTTGTCGTCGTTCCTGATGTTCGCGATCGGTGCCGTCATCCCGCTGATCCCGTATCTGCTCGGCTTCGAATCGTTGTGGGCCGGGTTGGCGTGCGGTGGGGTGGGCCTGCTGATCGCGGGCGGCCTGGCCGCACGGTTCACCCGCAAGCCGGTGGCCGTCGCCGCGATGCGCCAGTTGGTATTCGGCGCCGTCGCGATCGCGGCCACCTACGTCGTGGGCACCCTCATCGGCACGGTCACCACCTGATGCTGCGCCGAACACTCTTGGCCGGTGTGCTGCTGCTGGCCGGCTGTGGGTCGCCCGCGGGCGCCGAACCGGGATTGGCCTACCTGGACCAGCGTCAGATCCCGCATGGCGCCACGCTGGACGGCACCATGATCGGCGGCCTGTCCGGGATCAGCTACGACGCGGCGCACGACCTGTACTACATCGTCAGCGACGACCGCTCGGCGAAGAATCCGGCGCGCTTCTACACCGCCCGGATCTCGCTGTCGGACAACGGTATCGACCGTGTCGACGTGGTCGGTACCCGGCCATGGCTGGACCGTGACGGCGGGCCGTTCGCCCCGCTGGACGCCGCGGCCAGGCCGCCGGTGGTGCCACCGGACCCGGAAGGCATCGCCTTCGACGGGCGCAGGCAGCAGCTGTACTGGAGCAGCGAGGGGGAGCGGCGCGACGACGGCACCCGGCTGGACCCGTGGGTGCGTATCGCGGGGCTCGACGGCGGATACCGCGGGGAGTTCGCGCTGCCACCCGAGCTGACGATGGCCGTCCCGGACCGCGGGCCCCGGCAGAACAAGGCGCTGGAAGGGCTTTCGCTCACCCCCGACGGCCGCTATCTGTGGGCCGCGCTGGAAGGGCCGGGAGCAGAGGACGGGCCGCTGCCCGACGAGCAGCACGGGGCCCGCACCCGGATCACCCGGTTCGACGTCGAAACCGGCGCCGCCGACGCCCAGTACACCTATCCGTTGGACCCGGTCGCCGCCGGGCCCGGCGGCCGCAACCCGCGGGCGGGAGATGTGGCCCCCCACCGCCCCACGCAGCGGGGGGTTGGTATACCAATAAAGGGGGGGGGGGGAGAAGTGTTTTGTGT
>NZ_JBSFPX010000312.1:0-4923 GCF_053588415.1 Mycobacterium sp. NPDC003449 | reverse complement strand
GTAGGCGCCGCCCGCGGTGCACGAGCCGAGCACCGCGGCGATCTGGGCGATACCGGCGGCGCTCATGGTGGCCTGGTTATAGAAGATCCGGCCGAAATGCTCACGGTCGGGGAAGACCTTGTCCTGGCGCGGCAGGAACGCTCCTCCGGAATCGACGAGGTAGATGCACGGCAGCCGGTTCTGCAGCGCGATCTCCTGGGCCCGCAGGTGCTTTTTCACCGTAATCGGGTAGTAGGTACCGCCTTTGACGGTCGCATCGTTGGCCACGATCACACATTCCCTGCCGGATACCCGCCCGATTCCGGCGATCATGCCCGCGCCGGGGCACTCGTCGTCGTACATGCCGTCGGCGGCCAGCGCGGCCACTTCCAGGAACGGGCTGCCCGGGTCGAGCAGGCCGTCGACGCGGTCGCGGGGCAGCAGCTTGCCCCGGCCGACGTGGCGTTCCCGCGCCCGCTCGGGCCCGCCGAGGGCCGCGGTCGCGAGCTTGGTGCGCAACTGCGAAACCAGCGCCAGGTGTTCGTCGCGGTGAGATGACATGCAGCTCCGATTTGAGTTAATTACGACTAACTGGTGGTATGTTAGTCACGATTAACCGAACTGTCTACCCTCCGGAGGCGCCATGGCCGAGGTCGCCCCTACCCGCCGCAGTCAGGCCAAATCGGACCGCCGCGGCCAGCTCGTCGCGGCCGCCGAGCGCCTGATCGCCGAGCGCGGCTACCTCGCGGTGCGATTGGAGGACATCGGCGCGGCCGTCGGGGTCAGCGGGCCCGCGATCTACCGGCACTTCCCCAACAAGGAGGCCCTGCTGGTCGAACTCCTGGTCGGGATCAGCACCCGGCTGCTCGCCGGGGCGCGCGCCGTCACGGCGCGGGCCGACGAGCCGGCCCGGTCGCTCGACAGCCTGGTCGACTTTCATCTCGACTTCGTATTCGGCGAGCCCGACCTGATCCGGATCCAGGACCGCGACCTCGGCCACCTCCCTGATGCGGCCAGACGGCAGGTGCGCCGGGCCCAGCGGCAGTACGTCGAGATCTGGGTGTCGGTGCTGACCCGGCTCGACACCGGTCTGCCCGAGGAGGACGCCCGGGTCATGGCCCACGCCGCGTTCGGTTTGCTCAACTCCACCCCGCACAGCGTCAAACCGGCCGCACCCAAGTCCCGGTCGCGGGCCGTCCTGCGGCGAATGACGCTGGGGGCGCTGACCGCCGCGGGTTAGCGTCGGCGATGCGATGTGCGTCACGGTCGCCGGCCGACCGCAGCCGATGCGGCATTCGGTCCCGGCACACTGAGCACCCGCACAGGTACCCTCGCAGCCATGAGGTGGGCATGACCGAAACACCACGCCGCGACGAGTCGGGGGCGCCCCGGCCGGTCGCCGGCGGCTACCCCGTGGACTATCCGGACCCGGCGTACGCGAACCAGCCGGCGTACGGCGGCGGGTACCCGGCCCTGCCCACTGTGCCGCCCTCTGTGCCCGGCCCGACCCGCCAAATGCCCGCCTACGGCTACGACCCTTACGCGACCGGGCAGTACGGCGGGGGCAACCCACCGCCCGGTGAACCGCCCGGGCACGACCCCAAGGACCGTGAGCCGCGCCTGTGGTTGTGGATTCTGGCCGGCCTGGCGGTGCTGGTCGTCGTCGGTCTGGTGATCGCCCTGGTGATCACGAACGGTTCGCGGCAGGAGACCGTGCTCGCACCGTCGCCGGTCACCCCCGAACCCGGTTTCAGCGCGTCGCCCAGCACCGCACCGCCGACGACGACGCGATCACCGCGTCCGGTCCCCGTCCCACCGGTCACCACACCGCCCACGGCGTCAATCCCGGCCGGGCCCAGCGAAACCGTCACCTACGAGGTCACCGGCGAGGGCCGGGCGATCAGCATCACCTACCTCGATGCGGGCAAGATGCTGCAGACCGAGTTCAACGTCATACTGCCGTGGAGCAAGCAGGTGGAACTCCCGCAGCCGGCTGGCGAAACCGCCAGCGTCAGCGTCCTGAACTTCGGACCCGAGGTCGCCTGCACCGTGACGGTCAACGGTGTGCAGACCCAACACCGCACCGGCAGCGGCCTGACCATCTGCGTCGGCGCTCGCCCCTAGACGCCCGGACGGGCCGGCTCCCTGGCGGGGGTGCGCACGGCCACCATGCCGGCCAGGCCCGCGGCCAGCACCAGCACCAGGCCGCCCATACCGGCCCGGTCGGCGTCGAACACGTCGATGAAGACGAAGAACAGCCACGGCGCCAGGAACGACGCCGCGCGCCCCACCGTGGTGTAGAGGCCGAACGCCACGCCCTCTTTGCCCTCGACCGACATGCGCAGCATCAACGTCCGCGCCGCGGACAGCGTCGGCCCGATGAACAGGCACAGCAGCAGGCCGCACGCCCAGAACGCCACCGGCCCCGACAGCGTCAGCAACGTCAGCCCCACCACGATCATGCAGACCAGCGATCCGATGATGATCGGTTTGGACCCCACCCGGTCATCGAGCAGCCCGCCCGACACCGCCCCGAGCGCGGCGATCACGCACGCGCTCATCCCGAACAGCAGCACATCGCCCTGTGAGATGCCGTACACGTTGACCCCCAGCACCGCACCGAACGCGAAAACCCCGGCCAGCCCGTCGCGGAACACCGCGCTCGCCACCAGGTAGTAGACGACGTTGCGGTCACGCCGCCACTCACCGCGGACCTCGGACCACAACTTGCGGTAAGCACCCAGGAAGCCGACCTTGTCGGCCGGGCCGAGACCGGCCACCCGCGGCACGAACAGGAACACCGGCAGCGCGAACAGCGCGAACCAGGCGGCGGCCAGCAGCATCACCGCGCGCACGTTCTGCCCGTCCTCGACCGGGATACCCAACAGGCCGCGGGTGTCGCCGTCACCCGAGATGAACCCGACATAGGCCAGCAGCAGAAGCACCACGCTGCCGGCATAGCCCAATCCCAGGCCGAGCCCGGACACCCGCCCCGAGGTGTCCGGGGTGGACAGCTGACGCAGCATGGCGTTGTAGGGCACGGTGGCCAGTTCGTTGCACGCGGCGGTGCAGGCCAGCAGCACCAGACCCGGCAGCAGATAGTGGTAATCGTCACGGATCAGGCTCATCGCCGCCGTCAAAAGCACCGCCGCACCGGTCATCACGGCGAGCACCCCGCGGCGACGCTGCGGCGCGTCGACCCAGATCCCGGTGGCCGGGGCCAGCAGGGCCACCGCAAGCCCGGCGACCGTCATGGCCCGGCCCAGCCAGCTGGCCGGCGTCGTATCGCCGGGCAGATCCGCGCCGACCGACCCGGTGAGATACACCGAGAAAACGAACGTGACGACGATCGCGTTGAGGCCGGTGGCGCCGCAGTCCCACAGCGCCCACGCAAGCACCCGTGTCCGGCCGGGGTTGATCATGACCGACACTGTATGGGTTCGGGGGGCTTCTAGGATGAGCCGCATGCCAGTACCCGCTCCCAGCCTCCAGGCCCGCGCCGTGGTGACCGGCGCCTCGCAGAACATCGGCGAGGCGTTGGCCACCGAACTCGCGGCCCGCGGACACCACCTGATCATCACCGCGCGCCGCGAGGACGTGCTGACCGCGCTGGCCGGGCGGCTCACCGAGCGCTACGGCGTCACCGTCGAGGTGCGCGCCGTCGACCTCGCCGATCCGGCGGCCAGGGAATCATTGTGCGACGAGCTCGCCACCCGCGAGATCTCGATCCTGTGCGCCAACGCGGGCACCGCGACGTTCGGCCCGGTGGCCGACCTCGATCCGGCCGGGGAGCAGGCCCAGGTTCAGCTGAATGTCCTTGGCGTGCACGACCTTGCGCTCGCCGTGCTGCCGGGCATGGTGAAACGCCGGGCCGGGGGGATCCTGATCTCCGGTTCGGCGGCGGGCAATTCACCGATCCCCAACAACGCCACCTATGCGGCCTCCAAGGCCTTCGCCAACACCTTCAGCGAGTCGCTGCGCGGCGAACTCAAGGGCGCCGGAGTGCATGTCACGGTGCTGGCGCCCGGCCCGGTCCGCACCGACCTGCCCGACCCCGCCGAGCAGTCGCTGGTGGAGCGGCTGATCCCCGACTTCCTGTGGATCGACACCGAATACACCGCGAAGCTTTCGCTGGACGGGCTGGAGCGCAACAAGATGCGGGTGGTGCCCGGTGTGACGTCCAAGGCGATGTCAATGGCCAGCGGCTACGCGCCGCGGTCCATCGTCACCCCGATCGTCGGCGCCGTCTACAAGCGGCTCGGCGGCGGGTAGGTGTTTCCTAGTCGCGGCGGCTCGCGCCGTTTCTACACCAGGGCCGTTGCCGCGCGCTCATCGCGACCCCCAGGTAGAAAACGGCACACGCTTCAGCGCCTGCGCCGGCCCGTCCCGAAGATGCTGCGGGTGATCTCACGCCCGATGACCGTGCCCGCCGAACGCATCGCGCTCTTGAACGCCGGGCTCGACGCCATCTTCTCGAAGAACCCGGGCCCCTCGGCCTCGGCCGCCGGCGCGGGCATCGACTCGACCTCACCCGAGGCCTCCGCACCGGCGAATCCGCCGCCCGGCGCGTCCTTCTCGGCCGGCGGGGCCAGCTTGGCGGCCAGCCGCTCATAGGCCGAATCCCGGTCGACGGTCTCACCGTAGGTGGCCTGCAGCGGGCTGGCCTGCGCGGCGGCCTTGACGGCGTCATCACCGATGGCGGCCATCAGCGAGCGCGGTGCCCGCATCCTGGTCCACGCCACCGGTGTCGGCGCGCCCTGCTCCGAGAGCACCGTGACCACGGCCTCACCGATTCCCAGTGAGGTCAGCGCCTCCTCCAGGTCGTACACATCGGTCTTGGGGTAGGTCCGCACCGTCTTGGTGAGCCGCGGGCACTTCGTGCGGGTCGTGCGTGCCGCTGCTCAAGCAACTGCTGGAGGCCGAAGGCGTCGAGCAGTCCACGGC
>NZ_JBSFPX010000311.1:0-5010 GCF_053588415.1 Mycobacterium sp. NPDC003449 | reverse complement strand
GGCACCGTCGGGGACCCAGTCCAGCCGCTGCAGATCGCGAATCGTGGTGGCGCCGGGGCGGTGCCGGCAAAAAGCCGCGAAGTCGTTGAGCCCCAGCAGCTCACGTGAGGCCGCGGCCATGGCGTCGATATCCAGTGGACGTGGCCACGGCGTGACGAACCGCGCTTCCTGCGGCTCCACCCCGTACGGCGCGGTGCTCAGCCGGTACACGTAGTGGCGGCGCAGCGCCGAGAACCGGGCGTCGAAACCGACCGGGGCACGGACGATGTCGTGCACCCTGACGTCGGCGGGCAGGAAGCGAGCCAGCCGGCGCACCAACGGGGTGAACTCGGCATCCGACGGTTTGGTGCGGCGCGGATAGGCATGCGACAGCGCGCCCGCGGGCACGTCGACATGGGCCACCTGCCCGGTGGCGTGCACACCGGTGTCGGTGCGCCCGGCCGTACGCGTCACGACCGGTGCGCGGAACACCGTCGACAACGTCTCGTCGATCACCCCGGCGACGGTGCGCTGGCCGGCCTGCGCGGCCCATCCGGTGAAATCCGTACCGTCGTAGGCGATATCCAGACGAAGACGAACATGCCCGCCACCGGAATCGATGGCGGGCATGTTACGAGCGTCCTCAGGACTTGGCTTCGTCAGCCTCGTCCTTGGCCTCGGTGGCCTCGACCTCGGGAGCCTCGACCTCGGTGGTCTCCTCGGCCTTGTCCTCGGTGGCCTCAGCCTCGGTGGTCTCCTCGGCCTTGTCCGCCGCTTTGGCCTGCGAAGCAGCCGCGCGACGTGCCCGGTTCGCCTCGTCGGTCACGGTCTTCTCCCGCACCAGCTCGATGACCGCCATGGGGGCGTTGTCGCCCTTGCGGTTCTCGACCTTGATGATGCGGGTGTAGCCGCCGTTGCGGTCGGCGAAGAACGGCCCGATCTCGGCGAACAGGGTGTGCACCACATCCTTGTCGCGGATCTTCTTCATCACCTCACGCCGGTTGTGCAGCGAGCCCTTCTTGGCATGGGTGATCAGTTTCTCCGCGTACGGCCGCAACGCCCGGGCCTTCGGCTCGGTCGTCTTGATCCGGCCGTGCTCGAACAGCGAGGTGGCCAGGTTGGCCAGCAGCGCCTTCTGGTGGGAGGACGACCCGCCGAGGCGGGGACCCTTGGTGGGCTTGGGCATTGCGACTATCTCCTAAATGGGGCCGGCCCCCGTATCAGGTAGGACCGGGACGGGTTGTTCTAGAGCTGTTCGGTTTCGGCGTAGTCCTGGTTGTCTTCCAGGTCGTAGCCGGCGTCGCCGGTCCAGGTCCCGGTGGCGGCGTCGTAGCCGGCCACCTCGGACGGATCGAACGTGGCCGGGCTGTCCTTCAGCGAGAGACCCAGCTGGTGCAGCTTGATCTTCACCTCGTCGATGGACTTCTGGCCGAAGTTGCGGATGTCCAGCAGATCGGACTCCGTGCGGGCCACGAGCTCGCCCACCGTGTGCACACCCTCGCGCTTGAGGCAGTTGTACGAGCGCACCGTCAGGTCGAGATCGTCGATCGGCAGCGCGAAGCTGGCGATGTGATCGGCCTCGGCCGGCGACGGTCCGATCTCGATGCCCTCGGCCTCGACGTTGAGTTCCCGTGCCAGACCGAACAATTCGACCAGGGTCTTACCGGCCGACGCCAGGGCGTCACGCGGGCTGATCGAGTTCTTGGTCTCGACGTCGAGGATCAACTTGTCGAAGTCGGTGCGCTGCTCGACACGGGTCGCCTCAACCTTGTAGGTGACCTTCAGCACCGGGCTGTAGATGGAATCGACCGGGATGCGGCCGATCTCGGCACCCGAAGCCTTGTTCTGCACGGCGGGGACGTAACCGCGGCCGCGCTCGACGACGAGCTCGACCTCCAGCTTGCCCTTGTCGTTGAGGGTGGCGATGTGCATATCGGGGTTGTGCACCGTGACACCGGCCGGCGGCACAATGTCCCCGGCGGTGACCGCACCCGGGCCCTGCTTGCGCAGGTACATGGTGACGGGCTCGTCCTCCTCCGAGGACACGACCAGACCCTTGAGGTTCAGGATGATATCGGTGACGTCTTCCTTCACCCCGGGAACGGTGGTGAACTCGTGCAGCACACCGTCGATGCGGATGCTGGTGACCGCCGCGCCCGGGATGGACGACAGCAGGGTGCGCCGCAACGAGTTACCCAGCGTGTACCCGAAACCGGGCTCCAGGGGTTCGATGACGAACTTGGAGCGGTTCTCGGCAACGCTTTCCTCGGCCAGTGTGGGTCGCTGTGAGATCAGCATGGTGTTCTTCTCCTTCTCGGCACCCGCTATTTGATGCCGTACCCTCGGGGACTTCGCCCCCAAGAACCCCCCGAAACCTTCGGGGAGAGGTCTGTTACTTCGAGTAGAACTCGACGATGAGCTGCTCGGCGAGCGGCACGTCGATCTGGGCCCGCTCGGGCAGCTGGTGCACCAGCACGCGCTGACGCTCACCGACGACCTGCAGCCAGGACGGGATGGGGCGCTCACCAGCGGTTTCCCGCGCCACCTCGAACGGCAGTGTGTTGAGCGACTTGGCCTTGATGTCGATGATGTCGTACTGCGACACCCGGTAGCTGGGGATATCGACCTTCACGCCGTTGACGGTGAAGTGGCCGTGGCTGACCAGCTGACGGGCCATGCGCCGGGTGCGGGCCAGGCCTGCGCGGTACACGACGTTGTCGAGCCGGCTCTCCAGGATGCGCAGCAGCTCGTCACCGGTCTTGCCACCACGGCGGGCGGCCTCTTCGTAGTAGCGACGGAACTGCTTCTCCATGACGCCGTAGGTGAAGCGGGCCTTCTGCTTCTCCTGCAGCTGCTGGCGGTATTCGCTCTCCTTGATCCGCGCGCGGCCGTGCTGGCCGGGCGGGTAGGGGCGCTTCTCGAACGACTGATCGCCGCCGACGAGGTCGACGCCCAGGCGGCGCGACTTGCGGGTCGCGGGTCCGGTGTAACGAGCCATGTTTCTTGTCCCTCCTAGACCCGGCGCCGCTTGGGCGGACGGCAACCGTTGTGCGGCTGCGGGGTGACATCGGAAATCGCGCCGACCTCCAGCCCTGCGGCCTGCAGCGAGCGGATGGCGGTCTCGCGGCCCGAACCCGGGCCCTTGACGAACACGTCGACCTTCTTGACACCGTGCTCCTGCGCCTTGCGGGCGGCGTTCTCGGCGGCCAGCTGCGCGGCGAACGGAGTCGACTTACGCGAGCCCTTGAAGCCGACGTGGCCCGACGACGCCCAGGCGATGACGTTGCCCTGCGGGTCGGTGATCGACACGATCGTGTTGTTGAACGTGCTCTTGATGTGCGCGGCGCCGTGCGGGATGTTCTTCTTTTCCCGGCGGCGGGTCTTCACGCCCTTCTTGGGGGCGGCAGCGCCCTTTTTTGCGGGTGGCATCTACTTACCTGGCCTTCTTCTTGCCGGCGATGGTGCGCTTCGGACCCTTGCGGGTGCGCGCATTGGTCTTGGTCCGCTGACCGCGAACCGGCAGACCGCGGCGGTGCCGCAGGCCCTGGTAGCAGCCGATCTCGATCTTGCGGCGGATGTCGGCCTGCACCTCGCGGCGCAGGTCACCCTCAACCTTGAGGTTGCCTTCGATGTAATCGCGCAGCTGGGTCACCTGATCATCGGTCAGGTCCTTGGTGCGCAGGTTCCGGTCGATTCCGGTCGCATCCAGGATCTCCTGGGAGCGAGTACGGCCAACGCCGAAGATGTAGGTCAGCGCGATCTCCATGCGCTTGTCACGCGGAAGATCCACGCCCACGAGCCGTGCCATGTGGCGGTTTCCTTCTTCTATGCGGAGGTCTGTTCCCAGCCCGTTCCCACGCCTCTGTATGTGGGGCCCGGCCTCCGATCCGGACGTGTTGAGCAGCCAATCTGCTCAGTGGTGCTGGGAGGTCTGCATTCAGTTGTGGGTACTGCTCAAGTTGGGCTGATCAGCCTTGTCGCTGCTTGTGCCGCGGATCGGAGCAGATCACCATGACCCGCCCGTGCCGGCGGATCACCCTGCACTTGTCGCAGATCGGCTTGACGCTCGGGTTCACCTTCACGGCTTCGCGATCCTGTTCTCTCGTCTGTCTTAGGTCCTACGGGATTGGGCAGTTACTTGTACCGGTACACAATGCGACCCCGGGACAGGTCATAGGGAGAGAGCTCCACCACGACGCGGTCCTCGGGCAGGATACGGATGTAGTGCTGCCGCATCTTGCCGCTGATGTGGGCCAGAACCTTGTGTCCGTTCTCCAGCTCAATGCGGAACATCGCATTGGGCAGGGGTTCGACCACGCGGCCCTCGACCTCGATGGCACCGTCTTTCTTGGCCATACTCTCTGGCGATCCTTGCTTTCGTTTCGTATCGTGCGCCCGTCGGCGCAGCGACCATCCGACTTCAAAACGTGAGCCGAATCGACGAAATTCCGGAAATCCAGAACGGGGCACGCAGAAAGTCGGCGCGGAGGCCGCACCGTCGATCCACAATACCCGCTCGACGGCCTGCGCCAAAATCACGGCTGGCCAGCATCGGGAGCCACCCGGATCCGGGCTACCGGTCATCGAATATTCGTGCACGCAAGCCCCCTGG
The DNA here is from genome assembly GCF_053588415.1 of Mycobacterium sp. NPDC003449. NCBI lineage: Bacteria > Bacillati > Actinomycetota > Actinomycetes > Mycobacteriales > Mycobacteriaceae > Mycobacterium > Mycobacterium sp. NPDC003449. The sequence continues at coordinate 419 of NZ_JBSFPX010000311.1, read as the reverse complement.
AACACGAGAGAATGGTCCATAGTGAGCTGCGTCCCGCGCGACGCAGCTTTGATTCGCGCCACCCCGGCGCACGGACCGGAGACACGACACCATGATGGCTGCGTACCTGGCGGCGTTCATCGTCGGCGGCATCGCCGTGTTGTCCGCTCTGCTGCTGGCCGATGTCGGACACGGCGATGGCATGCCCTTCCTGAGCCTGACCGGCATATCGGCGGCCCTGGTCGGCGCCGGCACCGGGGGCATGGTCGGCACCTGGGCCGGGCTCGGCGCCTTCGGGTCCGCAGTCCTGGCGGCGGTGTGCGCGGTCGCGCTGGTGGCCCTGCTCAACGGGGTGCTGCTGCCCTACCTGCGCAGGCAGCAGTCCAATTCGCACAAGGGCCGGTCCTCCTATATCGGGCTGCTCGGCACGGTGACGCTGG
>NZ_JBSFPX010000310.1:0-5028 GCF_053588415.1 Mycobacterium sp. NPDC003449 | reverse complement strand
CCCAAAACCCCAACACCCACCCCCCCCCCCCCCACGAGAACACGCGCCCCCCCCGCCCCGCCGCCGGGGCCGCCCCCCCCCCCCACCGAGGCCGGCTCGGCGAGGTCGACCTCGACGAACTCGACGGGCGGCGAATCGGGTTCACGCCGGTCCAGCCCGGTCACCCTGGCGCCCAGTTCGGCCAACTGCGCCGCGAGATGCGCGCCGATACCCGACGCGCACCCCGTCACGACGACCCTGCGACCGTCGTAGCGCCACAGCATGTCCGGCCTCAATCGGCCTGCTCGCGTGCGGCCTTCTCGTCCTTGGCCGCCTGCACCCGACCCTCGTTCATCTCGGCCATCGCCTCGGGGATCTCGCTCGCGGTGAACTTGCCGCCGCGGCCGGTGGGCAGACCACCGAACGAGTAGTCCTCGTCGAATTCCGGTGCCAGCGAGGCCTCGCGACGGGCCTCGACCTTCTCCAGGACCGGCTCGAGCCGTTTGGCCTTGGCCGCCACGGCTTTCGCATCGCGTTCGATGAACTCGGGCAGCACCTCCTTGCCCATCAGTTCGATCGATTCCATCGTGCCCTCGTGACTGCGCGGGTTGAGCAGCAGGATGATCTCGTCGACCCCGCTCTCCTCGTAGCCACGCAGGAATTCCCGGACCGTGTCGGGTGACCCGATGGCGCCGCGGCCGGGGCCGTAGGCCAGCGTCGGATCGGCTTCGACGTCTTTGAGATAGCGCTCCCACACCTGGGTGCGGCCAGGGGTGTGGGTGCCGGTCATGTAGTAGTGCATGATGCCGAACGAGAAGAATCCGCCGCCGACGCCGAGGCGCTGCACGGCCTGCTCGTCGGTCTTGGCCACCATCATCGACAGGTCACCGCCGATGGCCAGGATGTTCGGATTCATCAGCGGCGTGACCGGCGCCCCCTTCTCTTCGAATTCCTGGTAGTAGCCGTCCACCCGTTCTTTGAGGGGTCCGGGCCCGGTGTAGGCGAAACTCAGTGCGCCGATGGCTTTCTGGGCGGCCATCTGCACCGAGGACGGCCGGGTGCAGGCCACCCACACCGGTGGATGCGGCTTCTGCGCGGGTTTGGGGACGACGTTGCGGGCGGGCATCTCGATGTGCTGGCCCTTGAACCCGGTGAACGGCTCCTCGGTCATGCACCGCAGCGACACCTCGAGCGCCTCCTCCCACTGGGTGCGCTTGTCGGCCGGGTCGATGCCGAACCCGCCGAGTTCGCCGACCGAGGAGGATTCGCCGGTACCGAACTCCACCCGGCCCCCCGAGATCAGGTCCAGGGTCGAGACACGTTCGGCCACCCGGGCCGGATGGTTGACCGCGGGCGGCAGATGCATGATGCCGAAACCGAGCCGGATGTCCTTGGTGCGCTGGCTCGCCGCGGCCAGGAAGATCTCGGGTGCGGTCGCGTGGCAGTACTCCTCGAGGAAGTGGTGTTCGGTGAGCCACACGGTCGAGAAGCCGGCCTTGTCGGCGGCCTCGACCTCGGCCAGTCCGTCGACGAAGAGATCGCGCTCGTCGTCGGGCGCCCACGGGCGGGGCAGGGCGAACTCGTAGAAGAGAGAGATCTTCATATTTTCTTTGTCCTCCTAGGAAATCCGGTGCGGTAGGGCGTCATCGGTCGAGGGGTCGGTCGAGGAGTCGGCCGAGGTGTGGTTGGCGGCGATGTGCTTGGCGGCGATGTAGCCGAATGTCATGGCCGGGCCGATGGTGGCCCCGGCCCCCGCATAGCTGCGCCCCATCACCGCCGCCGAGACGTTCCCGACGGCGTACAGGCCGGGTACCACGGTCTCGTCACCGCGCAGCACCCGGGCGTACTCGTCGGTGCGCAATCCGCCCGATGTGCCGAGGTCGCCCGGGACGATCTGGAACGCGTAGTACGGCGGCTTGCCGAGCGGGCGCAGATTCGGATTGGGCAGGGTCGGATCGCCGTAGTAATTGTCGTAGGCGCTGTCCCCGCGGTTGAAATCGTCGTCATGACCCGAGCGGGCCAGCTGGTTGAACCGCTCGGCGGTGGCCCGCAGGTTCCCGGCGGGAACGCCGATCTTGCCTGCGAGTTCTTCGAAGCTGTGCGCCTCGTGGACCACCCCGGACTCCAGCCAGGCGCGCGGCACCCTGCGGCCGGTCGGCACCGGGGCGAACGGCACCTTGGGAATGGGCAGATGCCCGGCCACCACGTAGCGGTGGAACGAGTCGATATCGGTGACCAGCCAGCACGGGATGTGGGTGGTGCCCGACTGCTGGCCCTCGATCATGGCGTGGGCGAAATCCATGTACGGCGCGGCCTCGTTGATGAACCGGTTGCCGTCCCCGTTCACCACGAACTGCGATGGCATCATCCGCTCGTTGAGCATGAACTGCAACCGCCCGTCGGGCCAGCAGATCGCCGGAAACCACCACGCCTCGTCGAGGAGATCGGTTGATCCGCCAGCCTTCTCGCCGGCCCTGATGCCGTCGCCGGTGGCGGCCGGATTGCCGAAGCTCCAATCCTGTTCCAGCACCGGCAGATGTTCCTTGCGCCAGGCCATATCGTGGTCGAATCCGCCCGAGGCCAGGATCACGCCCCGCCGGGCCCGGACCCGCAGCGCGGTGCCGTCCCGCTCCACCACCGCGCCGAGCACGGTGCCGCCCTCCCCGGTGATCAGTTCGGTCATCGGTGCGTCGAGCCACAGCGGGATCCCGTGCTGCTTCATCGCCAGGCGCATCCGGGCCGCCAGCGACTGGCCGATCGCGGCCATCCGGTCGCCGAACACCCTGGCCCGGAACATCCGCCAGATCAGCTTGGCCAGTACCGCCTTGCCCCGCCAGCTCTGCCGTACCTGGTAGAACAGCCGAAGGTCCTTGGGTCCGAACCAGATCCCCTTCGGCGCCAGGGCGAGCGGGGCCAGCAGGTGCTGCTCCTCGTCGCCCAGCTTGCGCAGATCGATGGCCGGGACGTTGATGGTGCTGCCGAGTGCCGAACCGCCGGGCAGTTCCGGGTAGTAGTCGGCATAGCCGGGTTTCCAGACGAATTCGAACCAGTCACTGGTGTGTTCGAGGAAGTCCATCATCTCCGGCGCGGTGTCGACGTACTGCCGCAGCCGGGCGTCGCTGACCGTGCCGTCGGTGATCTGCTTGAGGTATTCGACGACCCCGTCCGGGGACGGAACATAACCGGCCCGGCGCTGTGCGGGTGCGCCGGGCACCCAGATCCCGCCCCCCGACAACGCGGTGGACCCGCCGAACCTCGGCGACTTCTCCACCACCAGGGTGTCCAGCCCGGAGGCGTCGCCGGCCAGCGCGGCGGTCATCCCGCCGCCGCCGGAGCCGACGATCAGCAGATCGACGGTGTGGTCGAAAGTGTCTGAAGTCATGGTGTGGTGGGTACCGCCGTCCTGATTGCGAATCCTGCGATCAATTCCGGTGCCGCCCGGTAGAAATGGTTTCCGGTGCGGTAGGGCCCGAGCGCGCCGAGCGCGGCGAACGCCGCCACCCAGGTGCGGATCTCATGGGCCGAATTGCCGGCTTCGGCGGCGATGTCGTCGTTGGACCAGCCGTCGAATTCGGTGAGCCCGCCGGCGTCGAGGGTTTCCAGCAGGCGGGCGTCCCACTCCGGGTTCAGCGGGCGCAGCGGACTGTCCCCGGTGGCGAAGTCGTGCGCCGCCCGGCTGACCGCGGTTTGGCGGGCCATCCGCTGCTCGGCCGTCATCGGGGCCCCGTGCACGATCCGGTCCAGCGCCGCGGGCGGCGCGGTGGCCAGGGTGGGGACGGGTGGGTCATGCGACAGTCCACCCGATCCCAGTACCAGCACCCGTTTCCCGAGCATCGCCAGGTAACCGCCGACCGCGGATCCGAGCGCGCGGGACCGCGACAACGGACCGAGCGGGGTGGCGACCGAGTTGATGAAGATCGGCACCACCGGGCGTGCGGTCGCCTCGCCGAACAGTTCCTGCAACGGTTGGACGGTGCCGTGGTCGACGTCCATGCTCGACGAGATCGCGACGTCGACACCGGATTCCCAGACCGCCTGCGCGCAGGCCTGCGCGATGTCAGCGTCGACGTCGAGCGGACCCCGGTGCGTCCCGTAGTCCCCGACGCCGGAGGCGGCGGTTCCGATGCAGAACGGGGGCATCAGCCGGTAGAAGAATCCGTTGTAGTGGTCGGGTGCGAATGTGACGACAAGTTCGGGATCGAAGTCGGCCACGAACTTTCGCGCCGCGGCCAGTCCGGTTCCGATGTCGTCAAGGAGTTCGGCCGACGGTCCCGGAAGATTCAGCAGTGGGCTGTGGGACATACAGCACAGGGCTACTGGCACCGTTACCTCCTCCCCGCGTCAGGTGCAGCACGTCGAACAGTGCGGCGCTCAGTTCGGGTGCGCGCTGGGCGATGTCGGCCCCGGCGATGCACCGGTCCGGGCGTAACACCAGGACCGATTCGGCGTGACCGTCGAACCAGGACTTGAGTGCACCGGTGCGGTCGCCGACGATCTCCACGTCGGGGTCGTCGTGTCCGGTCCAGTGCAGTTGAGTCTGCGGCCGGGCCGCGATGAACCTGGCGCCCAGCGCCTTCCACCGTTCGAAGGCCTCGGCGCCCAGCAACGCTCGCGGATTGTTGTTCCAGAACAGCACCGCGAAACCCGGGCCGAGCACATCGTCGAGCAGCACGTCGGGCCGTGCGCGGGTGTCTACCCGGGGCTGGATGAACAGGGTGCCCACCGGGGAGGCCGCGGTGGGCGGCCGCGGGTGGTAGACCGCACCCTGCTCATAGCGCGGCATCGGTTTGAACCGCATCTCCAGCACATAGCGCTTGAGCGTCGGGACCACCGACGCACCACGGATCACCTTGTCCCGCAATGCCGCCACCTTGCGATCGGTGGGTGAGATGACCCGACCGACCATGGTGGACAGGTCGATCATCGCCCTGGCATGCTTGCGGCGTTCGGCATCGTAGCTGTCCAGCAGCTCCCCGCCGGCCTGGCCGTTGACCACCGCGGCCAGCTTCCAGCCCAGGTTGGCGGCGTCGCGGATGCCGCTGTTGTAGC
>NZ_JBSFPX010000309.1:0-5113 GCF_053588415.1 Mycobacterium sp. NPDC003449 | reverse complement strand
CCAGGCGCAGAAATGCTTCGTGGACGGGGGTCCGGCTGACCCCGAGCTGGTTGGCCACCTCGACTTCGCTGAGCATGTGTCTGCTCGCGGGAGGTCAGTACAGGGCGTTGGCGAGATTGCGCCGGCCCGCGACCACCTCGGGATCGGCCGGGTCGAACAACTCGAACAACTCGATCAGCCGGGTGCGCACCGCGGTCCGCTCATCCCCCGCGGTGCGTTTGACCAGGGCGATCAGCCGGTCGAACGCGGCGGACACCTGCTGCTGCAGCAGTTCGGCATCGGCCGCGGCGAACGCCGCCTCGATATCGTTCGGGGCCGCGTCGGCGGCGGCCACGGCGTCGGGACGCTGGGCGCTGGCCCGCTGCAGGAACGCGATCTGGCGCACCGCGCCCTTGGCCTCGACATGGTTGGGCTGGCTGTCGACGATGGCCTGATAGGCATTCAGGGCCGCGTCGAAGTCGCCGTCGTCCAGGTACGCCCGGGCCTGCGCGAGTTCCGGGTCGACCTCCTCGGGCTCGCCGTCCTCGGGTCCGCCGGAAAGCTTGCCCGCCGTCGCGTCCAGCAGCGAATCGACCCACCGGCGCAGCTGCTCGGCCGGCTGCGGCCCCTGGAAACTCGAAATCGGCTGGCCCGCCGCCAGGGCCACCACCGTCGGCACGCCCTGGACGCCGAACATCTGGGCCACCCGCGGGGTGGTGTCGACATTGACCACGGCCAGCGACCACTTGCCGCCGTCGGCCGCGGCCAGGCCGGCCAGGGTGTCGCCGAGTTGCGCGCTGGCCTCGCTGCGCGGCGACCACAGCAGCACCACGACGGGAACCTCGTTGGACCGGACCAGCACCTCGGCTTCGAAATTGGCTTCGGTGACCTCGGCGACGTCAGGGCCGGCAGGCCCGGCGGGTGCGGCACTGTCGCCGGTGCCGGCCGGCGGCCGCTTGAGTGCGGATAGGTCAACCGCGCCGGCCAGAGCCGGGCCGATGGAGGGTCGTGGACGCGTCACGCCCTCAAGTTTGTCACGTCGTTTCCGGTGCCGTCCCGGCCGGTTGCGCCGCCGCCGTCGCGACCCCCGGCTGCCCCATCTTGGCGGTCCGATCGGCCCATATGACGAAGATCACGCTGCCCAGCGGCACGATGCTCGCCAGCAAAGCCGAGATCCAGGTGCCGATCCCCCACTTGAACGCGATGCCGACCAGCACCGCGGCGATCACGAACGCGATGAAGATGCCGCCGTGGATCGGCCCGAACACCTTGACCCCGACCTCGGTGCGGGGAGTCCCCAGGTACTTGAAATACATCCCGACCAGCAGGCCGGCCCAACTGACGGCCTCGGCCAGCGCGATGAGCCGGAACCAGCCGGGGATCGAACACAGGTCCAATGAGCGTGCCATGGGCGCCATTGTGCCCGACCCGCCGGCCAGCTACTACACGGCGTCGTATATCTGGGGCGACCGGCCGTCAGCGACGCAGGATCAGCGCGTCACCCTGGCCGCCTGCGCCGCACAGCGCGGCCACCGCGTAGCCCGTGCCCCGCCGGGCCAGTTCCAGCGCCGCGTGCAGCGTGATCCGCGCACCCGACATGCCGATCGGATGCCCGATGGCGATGGCCCCGCCGTTGATATTCACCCGGTCGGCGTCCACGCCCAGCTCCCTGGTCGAAGCCAGCGACACCGCGGCGAACGCCTCGTTGATCTCGATCACGTCGAGCTGGTCGACCGTGATGCCCTCGCGGGCGATCGCCTTCTTGATCGCGTTGGCCGGCTGGGACTGCAGCGTCGAGTCCGGGCCCGCCACCACGCCGTGCGCGCCGATCTCGCACAGCCAGCTCAGCCCCAGCTCCTGCGCCTTGGTCTTGCTCATCACCACCACGGCCGCCGCACCGTCGGAGATCTGCGAGGACGAGCCCGCGGTGATGGTGCCGTCCTTGCGGAACGCGGGCCGCAGGCCGCCGAGCGACTCGGCGGTGGTGTTGGCCCGGATGCCCTCGTCCTCGGCGAACTCGATCGGGTCGCCCTTGCGCTGCGGGATCGACACCGGCACCACCTCGTCGGCGTACACCCCGTCCTTCCAGGCGGCCGCGGCCTTGCGGTGCGACTGTGCGGCAAACTCGTCCTGCTCGGCGCGGGTGAACATGTCGGCATCGTTGCGCTGCTCGGTCAGGGCGCCCATCGGCTGATCGGTGAACACATCGTGCAACCCGTCGTAGGCCATGTGGTCGATCACCGTGACATCGCCGTACTTGTAGCCCTCGCGGCTCTTGGGCAGCAGATGCGGCGCCTGGGTCATCGATTCCTGACCGCCCGCGACCACGACCTCGAACTCACCGGCCCGGATCAGCTGGTCGGCCAGGGCGATCGCGTCGATCCCGGACAGGCACATCTTGTTGATGGTCAGCGCCGGAACGTCCCAGCCGATGCCCGCGTCGACCGCGGACTGCCGGGCCGGCATCTGCCCCGCACCCGCCGTCAGCACCTGGCCCATGATCACGTACTCGACCAGCGAAGCGTCCACACCGGACTTCTCCAGCGCCCCCTTGATGGCGATCGCACCCAGATCGCTGCCGGAGAAGTCCTTGAGCGAGCCCATCAGCTTTCCCACCGGGGTGCGGGCTCCGGCAACGATCACCGACGTCGTCATGTGTTTCCTCCATGTGCTGGTCCGAGATGCGTGTGTTCGATCACACATTCCACAAGCGTTCAGGTAAAGGTTACCGTTGCGTTATGACCACCGAGCATGTCGATGCCCGTCCCGCGCTCTCCAGCGCCCTGGTGACCGCGATCGACCATGTCGGTATCGCTGTCGCCGATCTCGACGCCGCGATCAAGTGGTACCACGACAACCTCGGCATGATCGTGCTGCACGAGGAGATCAACGAGGACCAGGGCGTGCGGGAGGCGATGCTGTCGGTGCGCGGCGCCCCCAAGGGCAGCGTCCAGATGCAGCTGATGTCTCCGCTCGACGAGACCTCGACGATCGCCAAGTTCATCGACAAGCGCGGCCCCGGCCTGCAGCAGCTGGCCTACCGGACCAGCGACATCGACGCCTTGAGCGCGCGGTTGCGCGACCAGGGGGTGCGCCTGCTCTACGAGGCCCCCCGCAAGGGCACCGCGAATTCACGGATCAACTTCGTGCATCCCAAGGATGCCGGCGGAGTGCTGGTTGAGCTGGTCGAACCGGCCACCGACGACGACCACTGACCGGGGCGCTAGTCCAGCCAATCGTTGCCCGCGAGCTTGAGCCGCGCTACGTCGAGGGTCGGTGCGACGCCGGATTGCGGTGCGAGGCCGTGCTTTTCGAGTACCGATCGCAGGATCTCGGCCGCGTCGATGTTCAGCGGGCTGGACACCCACATGGCGTAGGGCAGGTTGACGAATCGGTTTTCCCGGACCGCCTTGAGGTTGCGGCTGGCCGGGTTGCTCCGCAGGGCCGCGATCTTCTCCTCGACGGTCTGGCCCGGGTAGTCGACGAATACGATGAGGTCCGGGTCTGCGGTGGTGATCCGCTCCCAGCTGACGGTGGTCCAGGTGTCGCGGACGTCTTCGGTGGCGTTGCGCGCACCGGCGGCGTCGATGATCCCCTGAGGTCCACCGAACGCCCCTGATGAGAACACGGTGTCGGTGCCGCTGTCGAACACGAAGACGGTCGGTGCCCGCTCGGGTTGCGGTGCGGCCCGCAGGGTCTCCAGCCGGGCGGCGATATCGTCGGCCGCCCGCGCGCCCTGCTCCCGATGTCCGGTGATGGTGCCGATGTTGCGGAGGTCGGTGTCGAGCGCGACCCACGGGTCCATGGTGCCGCGGACGGCTTTCCCCTCGACCGGACGGCATGCCTCGGACAGCTGATAGACGTCGATACCGTGTCCGGCAAGGATTTCCGGTGTGATCCCGCGCTCCTCGCCCATCCCGTAGTTGTATCCGGCGAAGAGCACCTGCGGCTTCGCGCCGACGATGTTCTCCAGGGTCGGTTGGGCCGGCGCGACCTCGTTGAGACCGTCTACCTGCGTACCGTATTCGAGCCGGAGCACGTCGACGTCGCGGGCCATCGAGGTGACCGCGACCATCTGATCGCGGGCGCCTGCGGCCAGCGCGATGGCGATCATCCCGCCGTCGTTGACCAGCAGCCGCTCCAGCGGTTGCGGGTAGGTCGCGTCCGCGCCGCAGTTGGTGACGGTCACGGTGCCGGCTGCGGCCGACCCATCGGCCGCCGAGCCGCAGGCGGTCGCCGCACCCACCAGGATCGACGCGGTCAGGGCGACACCCGGGACGGCGCGCAGCGTGCTGGATCGGGGTTTGCGGGTCATTGTCCTCTTCCTCGCGATGGGCCGGGTGCCTGGTCGGCGTGGGTGAGCAGGAGGTGGGAACGGCCGGTCCTCGGATGGGCGATGACGTCGCCTGCGACGCCGAAGACCTGCCACAGCAGCTCTGAGTCCAGAACCTCGGTAGGTGAGCCGTGGGCGAAGAGCCCGCCGTCGGCGATGACGGCGACCGCGTCGAAATGCCGCAGCACCAGGTCGAGGTCGTGCATGGCGGCGATGACCGTGCGGTCGAGATTGTCGAGCATCTGCATGAACCTCAGCCGCCACGCGGCGTCGAGGTGGTTGGTGGGTTCGTCGAGGACGAGGACGCCGGTTCGCTGCGCCAACGCCCGCGCGAGTACGACGCGATGGCGTTCACCACCGGAAAGGTCGGTGCAGGACCGGGCCCCCCAACCGCACAGGCCGACGGCATCGAGGGCGTCGTCGATGATGTCCCGGTCCCCGAGGTCGGTGCCCGACCACGGATTCCGGTACGGAGTCCGGCCGAGCCCCACCGCCTCGGCCACCGTCAGCTCGCTGGAAGGCCGCTCCTCCTGCCCGACCACCGCGATGGTGCGCGCCCGGCGGCGGGCCGACATCCGGTGCAGCTCCTCGTCCTGGATCCGGATCGTCCCAGACGCCGGGACGTCGAGGCCGGACAGGGCGCGCAGCAGGGTCGTCTTACCCGACCCGTTCGGCCCGACCACCGCCAGCCGGGTTCCGCCGGGGACCGTCAGATCCACGCCCGACACGATGGTCCTGCCGCCGCGGCGGCACTCGGCGCCGTGCGCGGTCACCGAGACACCCACGGTCCCGGACATCATC
>NZ_JBSFPX010000308.1:0-5135 GCF_053588415.1 Mycobacterium sp. NPDC003449 | reverse complement strand
ACATCAAGGGCAAGGCGTTCGGTGTCCCGGCGTATGAACTGCTGGGCGGGCGGGTCCGCGACCAGATCAAGGTCTACTCCTGGATCGGCGGGGATCGCCCATCCGAAACCGCCAGGGCCGCACAGGAAGTAGTCGGTCTCGGCTTCACCGCCGTGAAGATGAACGGCACCGAGGAACTGCAGTACGTCGACTCCTGGGACAAGGTGGACCGGGCGGTCGCCAGTGTCGCGGCGGTCCGCGACGCGGTGGGGCCGAACATCGGCATCGGCGTGGACTTCCATGGGCGGGTGCACAAGCCGATGGCCAAGGTGCTGCTGCGCGAGCTGGAACCGTACCGGCTGATGTTCGTCGAGGAACCGGTGCTCTCCGAACACGTCGACGGATTCCTCGACGTCCTGAGGCAGTCACCGATTCCGATCGCGCTGGGCGAAAGACTGTTCTCCCGTTGGGATTTCAAATCAGTCATCACCAGTGGCGCGGTCGACATCATCCAGCCGGATCCGTCGCACTGCGGCGGCATCACCGAGGCCCGCAAGATCGCGCACATGGCCGAGGCCTATGACGTCGCGCTCGCGCTGCACTGCCCGCTGGGGCCGATCGCGCTGGCCGCCTGCCTGCAGATCGACGCGGGCTGCTACAACGCCACGATCCAGGAACAGAGCCTGGGCATCCACTACAACACGACCAACGATCTGCTCGACTATCTCGCCGATCCGGCCGTGTTCACCTACGCCGAAGGGCAGGTGCGGATCCCGTCCGGGCCCGGCCTCGGCATCGAGATCAACGAGGAGTACGTGGCCGAGCGGGCGGCCCAAGGACATCGCTGGCGCAACCCCGTCTGGCGCCACACCGACGGATCCGTGGCGGAGTGGTGAGGGACATGACTGAGAACAAGACCGTGGCGGCACCGCAGCGGCTGGCCGCCCAGGCGTCTCGGGCCCGCTGGCTGATCGCGGTGCTGCTGTTCGTCACCGTGGTGATCAACTACATGGACCGCGCCAACCTGTCCATCGCCATGCCCGCGATCGCCGACGAGATGGATCTGTCCAAGGCCCAGCAGGGCCTGCTGCTGTCGGCGTTCGGCTGGACCTATGCGGCACTGCAGATCCCGGGCGGCTGGCTGGTCGACCGCATCCGGCCGCGGGTGCTGTACCCGCTGTGCCTGGCCCTGTGGTCGCTGGCGACGGTGTTCATGGGCGTCATCGGCGGATTCGTGGCGCTCATCGCGCTGCGCCTGCTGGTCGGGATCTTCGAGGCCCCGGCCTACCCGATCAACAACCGGGTCGCGACGGCGTGGTTCCCGGAGCGCGAACGGGCGACGGTGATCGGCTTCTACACGTCCGGCCAGTTCATCGGCCTGGCCCTGCTGACCCCGATCCTGTCCTGGCTGCAATCGGTGCTGAGCTGGCATTGGGTGTTCATCGTCACCGGCGCCATCGGGCTGGTCTGGGCCGCGGTCTGGTACCTGTGCTACCGCAACCCGCGCGAATCGCGCGCCAACGCCGCCGAACTCGAGCACATCGAAAGTGGCGGCGGGCTGGTCGATGTCGTCGACGAGCAACCCCAGCGCGCGGCGGTCACCCGCGCCGACGTCGCGACGGTGCTGGGACGGCGAAAGCTGTGGGGCATCTATCTCGGGCAGTTCTGCCTGACCTCGACGCTGTGGTTCTTCCTGACCTGGTTCCCGACCTATCTGGTCGAGTACCGCGACATGGACTACATCAAGACCGGGTTCCTGGCTTCGCTGCCGTTCATCGCGGCGCTGATCGGCGTGCTGTTCTCCGGTGTGCTCTCCGATCTTCTGCTGCGGCGCGGTGTTTCGCTCGGCGCGGCACGCAAGGGCCCGATCATCACCGGCCTGCTGCTGACCATCGCGATGCTCGGCGCGAACTTCACCGACTCCACGGCCATGGTGGTGCTGTTCCTGTCGATCGCCTTCTTCGGCAACGGGCTCGCCTCGATCACCTGGTCCCTGGTGTCGGCGCTGGCGCCGCAGCGCCTGCTCGGGCTGACCGGCGGCATGTTCAACTTCATCGGCAACCTGTCGTCGATCGCGACGCCGATCATCATCGGCCTGCTGGTGACCGACGAGAGTTTCGCGCCAGGGTTCGTCTACATGACGGTGGTCACCGCGATCGGCATCGCCAGCTATGTATTCCTAGTGGGACGGGTCGAGCGGGTCTCGGACTGACCGGCCCGGTCAATCCAGCGACGCCTGCGCGATCTGCAGCGCCTCCCGGGCGCCCGCATGCAGGCCCTGACAGCTCAGCAGCAACCAGGCGGTGAGGCCGTCCGGGGTGCCCGACGCGAATCCGCGGGCGGCCGCCCGGTAGTCCCCGGATTTCTTCATCCAGTGCACCTCGGGCACCCCGAGGCCGTGCGGATCCAGGCCGCTGGCGATCGTCACCAGCCGCGAGACGGCGCGGGCCACCACGCCGTCCGCGGTGCCGAACGGCGACAGGGCCAGCAGCTCACCGTGCGCGACGCCGGCCAGCACCGGGGCGGGCACCCGCGATCCGCCGGTCAGGAGCTCCACCAGCAGCCCGAGCCTGCGGCCCACGTCCGAATCGGTCCGTGGACGGCCGAGGTGCGCATCCTCGGCGAGATCGGCGGCGGCCAGGGCGTGCAGCCGGGCCAGCGCCTGCAGCGGGGCCCGCTGCCACACCGTGACCAGCGACGTCGCACCGCCCTCAAGGGCCTCGGCGACGCGGATCGCGCCCGCCGTCACCGGATCGGGTTCACCGTCCGGAGAGGCCTGCAGCGAGCCCCCGTCGAGCACCGCCGAGGCCCTGGCCGCCCGCAGCGCGGCCTCGGCCGCGGACTGGGGCCAGCCGCGCAGATTGACCTTGTGGCGATGCGCCCGGCCCAGCGCATCGCGGGCCTCGTCGCTGGCCGCGGCCACGCCGGGCAACTCGACGAGCGGGGCGAGTGGATCGGTGCCGGCAGGCTCCTCGCGCGGGCGCTCGTGGGGGGTCATCGTGATCACGCTAGCCGACCGCTGAACACGATCTGGCCGACCGCTCGGCGCATCAGGACAGCCGTCCAGCAGCTGGGCTGTGAGACTCCAACGCCGTTGCAACGTTCGGTGACTAGGCTCACAGCCATGTCGAACCCGTCAGTCACGCACGCCGAAGTTCCGTCAGCCTATCCGCCGCCCGCCGGTTTCGCCGCCGAAGCCAACGCGACGGGCGAGCTGTATGAGCAGGCCGAGGCCGATCGGCTGGCGTTCTGGGAGGCCCAGGCGAACCGGCTGGCCTGGCAGACGCCGTTCACCGAGGTGCTGGACTGGTCGGGAGCACCGTTCGCCAAGTGGTTCGTCGGCGGCAAGCTCAACGTCTCCTACAACTGCGTGGACCGCCATGTCGAGGCCGGCAACGGGGACCGGGTCGCGATCCACTGGGAGGGCGAGCCGGTCGGCGACAGCCGCGACATCACCTACGCCCAGCTCAAGGACGAGGTGAGCCGGGCCGCCAATACGCTGACCGGCCTCGGCCTGGTCGCCGGTGACCGGGTGGCGATCTACATGCCGATGGTGCCCGAGGCGATCGTGGCGATGCTGGCCTGCGCGCGGCTGGGGGTCATGCACTCGGTGGTGTTCGCCGGGTTCTCGGCCTCAGCGCTCAAAGCCCGCATCGCCGACGCCGAGGCCAAACTGGTCATCACCACCGACGGGCAGTACCGCCGGGGCAAGGCCGCATCGCTCAAGGCCGCCGTAGATGAAGCAGTCAAGGGTCAGCCCTCGGTCGAACACGTCCTGGTGGTGCGGCGCACCGGAATCGACGTCGAGTGGACCGACGGCCGTGACCTGTGGTGGCACGAGACCGTCGACGGCGCATCGCCGGAGCACACCCCCGACGCGTTCGACTCCGAGCACCCGTTGTTTCTGCTGTACACCTCGGGCACCACCGGCAAGCCGAAAGGCATCGTGCACACCTCGGGTGGTTTCCTGACCCAGGCGTCCTACACCCACCACAACGTCTTCGACATCAAACCCGAATCCGACGTGTACTGGTGCACCGCCGATATCGGCTGGGTCACCGGCCACACCTACATCGTGTACGGGCCGCTGTCCAACGGCGCCACCCAGGTGGTCTACGAGGGCACGCCGACCTCGCCTACCGAGCACCGGCATTTCGAGGTCATCGAAAAGTACGGCGTCACCATCTATTACACGGCGCCGACGCTGATCCGCACCTTCATGAAGCTGGGCCGCCAGATCCCCGCCGGGCACAACCTGACCAGCCTGCGGCTGCTCGGGTCGGTCGGCGAGCCGATCAACCCCGAGGCCTGGCGCTGGTACCGGGAAGCGTTCGGCGCCGACAAGACCCCGATCGTGGACACCTGGTGGCAGACCGAGACGGGCGCCATCATGATCTCGCCGCTGCCCGGCGTCACGGCCACCAAACCGGGCTCGGCGATGACCCCGCTGCCGGGCATCTCGGCCAAGATCGTCGACGATGCCGGTAACGAGCTGGTGCCCGGCGCCGACGAGGCCGAACACGTCACCGGCTACCTGGTCCTCGACAAGCCGTGGCCGGCGATGCTGCGCGGCATCTGGGGTGACCCGGAACGCTTTACCGACACCTATTGGTCGCGGTTCGCCGAGCAGGGCTGGTACTTCGCAGGCGACGGCGCCCGCTACGACGCCGACGGCAACATCTGGGTGCTCGGGCGCATCGACGATGTCATGAATATCTCCGGGCACCGCATCTCGACCGCCGAGGTGGAATCGGCGCTGGTCGGACATTCCGGGGTGGCCGAGGCCGCGGTCGTGGGGGCCAGCGACGACACCACCGGACAGGCCATCTGCGCCTTCGTGATCCTCAAGGCCAGTGCGCACGGCGGCGCCGAGGATATGGTTGATGCCCTCAAAGCCCAGGTGGCTCAGGAGATTTCGCCGATCGCCCGGCCCCGCGAGATCCATGTGGTGCCCGAGCTGCCCAAGACTCGCAGCGGCAAGATCATGCGAAGGCTGCTCCGTGATGTCGCGGAGGGCCGCGAACTCGGCGACACCTCGACCCTGGTCGACCCCAGCGTGTTCGAGGCCATCCGAGCCGGCAAGTAACCCCGCGACTCCCCCGCGAGCAGACGCAAAACTGCCCCAAAACACTGGTTTTGGGGCAGTTTTGTGTCTG
>NZ_JBSFPX010000307.1:0-5135 GCF_053588415.1 Mycobacterium sp. NPDC003449 | reverse complement strand
CCTTCATCTGGAAAGCCACCGCCGAGGACATCATCGCCAAAGTCCAACGCGGCCGAGCCACCCTTAACCAGATCAAATCGCAGACGGACCACTAGGACCCGTTGTGCGAAATTCCGTCGCACTACCGGGTGTTGGGCCCGAAATCCGTGCGCCACCAGATGGCTTCCTCATGCAGATCGTGAACGGTGTATTACACCCGGAAGATGCTGGTTTCGGCAGGAAGTGCGGTCCTCACCCTCTTGGCCGCCGGGTCTCCCTTGATGAGGGCGTCGATGCGGTTTGCCGTCTCACCGACAATCTGGTCGAGCGTCGGTGGCGTCGCGTAGGCCTGGACCAGTGCTGGAGGCCACAAACAGGCAATGTCCAGGTATTCGGGCATGAGCGTCGGCAAAATGCCCACGGCCTTCTTCAGGATCTCAAGACTGTTGTCCCGCATAGCCATTCCAGTCGGCCGCGGGTTCGACGAAGACCCGGCCGGCCAGCGCGCCCGGTGATTCGTGCAGGGCGCCACCGGTGACGAGGGCGCCCAGGTTGACCGGCACGTAGCCGAGGTCTTCGATGAGGGTTTTGGCCAGCGTGTGGGCGTCGTCGTGGTCGCTGGAATGGAACAGCACTTTGGGTGCGCCGCCGACCAGGGGGCCTTCGTCGTAGCTGGTGGACAGCATGTGGTTGAACGCCTTGACGACGTGGGCTCCGGGTGCCAATTCGGCGATGACCGCGCTGGAGGTTTTCCCGCCGGTGTCGGCGCGGGTGAACCCGGGCATGATGATCGGGTTGTTGGTGTCGACCAGGATCTTGCCGGACAGGTCCACCTTCTCCAGAGCGGCTGGGATGTCGCGCCAGGCCACTGCGAGGAACACCACGCCGCGGGCGGCGGCGTCGTCGACGGTGCCCACGGCGACCCCGAGCGGTTCGAATGTCGCCTGCAGAGATTCGGGGCCGCGGCTATTGCTCACGAGCACATCGTGGCCCGCCTTGGCCAGCTGGGTGCCGACTGCTCTGCCGATCATGCCTGCACCGATGAATCCGATCTTCATTGAAGTCTTCTCTCCGCGTGAAATGTTTTGGTTGGCTGAAGGATTGGTCGTAATCACCGGTCAGACAGTCGCGTCGGCGGGGGCCCAGAGCGTGTCGATCTCGGCCAGGGCGTCGGCGAGGCTCTTCTCATGCAGGGGGATCAGGTCGGCCATTGCGGGGTTGACCGGGGCCATGGTCAGCTCGGCCCTGATGACGCGCGGTACCAGCCCGGTGGGCGACACACCGTGGGCGATCCAGGCGCCTGCGTGATCCCAACCGTGGCGCGGGGTGCCGGGGCCGTAGCCACCGCCCTGGCTTTCCAGGACGATGAACTCGGTGTCACCGAGCAGGCCCGCGCCGCTGACCGGGTCGAAGGACAGTCCGGCGGCGACGATGTGGTCCACCCAGGCTTTGACGATGCTGGGTGCTCCGTAGTTGTAGAGCGGCAGGCCCAGCAGCACGGTGTCGGCGGCCTTGATCTCGTCGATCAAACGCGCTGAGAGGGCGAAGGATTCCGCCTGGGCCGGGGTGTGCTGGTCGGCGGGGATGTTGCGGGCCAACCCGCTGACGGCATCGAAATGGGGAACCGGGTCGGCGGCCAGGTCGCGGTAGGTCACGGTGCCGTCCGGGTGGGCCTGGGCCCAGCGTTGAGCGGTGTGCGCGGTCAGTCTCCGGCTGATGGACGCATCGCCCTGGATGGAGGAATCGATGTGCAAGAGGTGGCTCATGAGTACACGCCTTTCTGGAAGTCAGATCGTTTGTACGATGCAAACTATCACTACATTGCATATTGTCCAGAAATTCCCGTAGTCTCACGTCCATGGAAAACGTTGACCGGGCCGACCGCTCCGCACCGACTGCTGGGCCCAACTTCGGTGTCTTCGGCAGTTACGCGCTGTTCGCAGGTCTGACCACCCAGCAACTGGGCGATATCGAGGCGCTGGGCTATGTCGGGCTGTGGGCAGGCGGTTCCCCGGCAGCCGACCTTTCCTGGGTCGATCCCATCCTGGAGGCCACCGACACCCTGCACGTCGCCACCGGGATCGTGAACATCTGGACTGCCGACGCCGCAACGGTTGCCGAGTCCTACCACCGCATCGCCAACGCTCACCCCGGCCGCTTCGTACTCGGCATCGGCGCCGGGCATCCCGAAGCTCTCGCCGAATACCGCAAGCCCTATGACGCACTCAACGACTACCTGGACGAACTCGACCGCCGCGGCGTCCCGAGCGACCGCCGCGTCGTCGCGGCCCTGGGGCCCCGCGTGCTCCAACTCGCGGCCCGCCGCAGCGGCGGCGCGCACCCGTACCTGACCACCCCCGAACACACCGCCCAGGCACGCGAACTCATCGGTTCCGAGGCATTCCTGGCCCCCGAACACAAGGTCATCATGACCACCGACATCGACAAGGCCCGCGCGATCGGGCGCGAAGCCCTCGCCGTCTACCTTCCACTGGCCAATTACCGAAACAACTGGAAGCGCATCGGATTCACCGACGCCGACATGGATCGCACCGCCGGCGATGCCCTCGTCGACGCCATGATCGCCTACGGCACACCCGATCAGATCGCCGCACGGCTCAATCAACACATCGCCGCCGGCGCCGACCACGTCGCCGTCCAGGTCTTCACCGAACCAGCCGAACTCGTCCCTGCACTCGGCCAACTCGCCGGGCCCCTCGGGCTCGAACCCGATACGAACCGCGGGAATGAGGCGATCCGTCCGTCACGATGATTTGCAGTAGCTCAACTGATGGGAACGGCATGATCGTCAACGCCTGCCGGTAACCTCACCTTCATGAGCGATTCGGTGGATGGCAATGATTTCGCATCACCGGACAACATGGTCGGCGTGATGATGGATTACCTGCTCCGGCGCATGCGGGCCGAAGCGGACGGCGATCTGTTGCCGCACGGGATGAAGACGCGTCACGCCATCGCGTTGACGCTGCTGCGCGACTCCGGTGAGCAGGCCCAATCGGAGCTGCCCCAGGCACTCGGGGTCGATGCCACCGGGGTGGTGGCGCTACTCAATGGTCTTGAAGACGAGGGTCTGGTCGAACGCCGGCGCTCTCCCGAGGATCGACGCAAACACAACGTGTTCATCACCAAGGCCGGGCGCCGCCGGCTCGCCGAAATCGAGCGGGTCGCGGCAGTGCTCGAGCAACGAATGCTCGGTCTGAAGCCTCGGGAACTCGCCACCCTGCACTCGCTCCTGTCCAAGGCCGTGGCCAATGTCGCGAACGGCCTTGGACAAGATCACGGTTCAGTGTGACTGTGCGCGCCATTCAGGCGTCCGCTCGGGCGTAGCCTCGGCAAGTGCCTTGCGGGTGGCGTCCGCGTCGAAGTCCTTGCCGTACACCGGCGTCCCGGGCTGCTGCCGCCATGATTCGGAGATCGGGCCGGCGTCGACAGGGTCGAACCCGAGCTGATCGACGATGCCGTGGACCAGTTCGCGGCCCGGCCCGTCCTCGCCGGCGATCGGGAGTGCGATCCGGTTCGGGGTTCCGCCGGGCTTACCGCTCTCGAGCAGATGCTTCCACCAGATACCGTTGAAGACCTTGTACACCGGTGCGCCGATCTGCTCTGCCACCCACGCACTCTCGGCCTGACCGTTCTCGATCGCCGAGATCTCGCCGTCACGCTGCTGCGGGTAGTAGTTGTTGGTCTCGATCACCGGGGCGCCCGGTCTACGCGCGTCGACGATCCCCTCGGCGAGGTCGGGCACGTTCTTCTGCGGAATGCTCACGATGACGAGGTCGGCGTCGGCCGCGGCGTCCTTGGCCCACACCGCCGTCGCACCGGTTTCGTCCGCGAGGTCGCTGAGCGTTTCGGGGGAACGTGAGTTCGACACCGTCACCTCGTGTCCGAGTTCACGCAGCCGACGTGTCAACGTTCCGCCGATCTGACCTGCTCCGATGATCCCGATCTTCATGTATCGCCTCCGTGTGGTGTTGTCGGTCCAGCTCGTCCAACGTCGAGCGTGGGGGTCCTATTCTCGATGGGCGCCGTCATTGCCATTCGCCGCCGTCAACGACGAGTTCACTGGCGGTGATCCAGGCGGAACGGTCCGAGGCGAGGAAGGCGATGGCTTCGGCGACGTCGCCGGCTTGGCCGAGGCGGCCGAGCGGAATCGGAGTGCCCGCGGCGGCCACCGCCTCGGCGCCGAAGAGGTCGGCGAACGACTGACGAACCTGATCCCCGCCGGGTGAGGTGACGTTGCCGGGCGAGACGGCGTTGACCCGCACCCCGCGTGGTCCCGCTTCGTTGGCCAGGCCCTTGGAGTACACGGCCAGCGCGGCCTTGGCTGCCGCGTAGTGCAGCGTGGCCGCCGGGCGCGCGATGGTGACCGTCGAGGTGACGTTGACGATCGATCCGCGTCCGCGCTCGTACATGGCCGGCAGCAGGGCGGCGTTGAGGCGCACGGCGGCAAGGAAGTTGATCTGAAGGTCGCCGAGCCACTCGTCATCGGGGATGTCGAGCACCCCGCCCATGTGTGCGGTCACCGCGCCGGCGTTGTTGACGATGATGTCGATGTCGCCGAGCAGGTCGCCGGCCCGCTCGGCGAGGTGGCGCACCCCGTCGAGGGTCCTCAGGTCCGCGGTCACGAACTCGACTCCGGCGGGCAGCGACTTGGGCGCCGACCGCCCGGAGGTCACCACCCTGGCCCCGCCAGCGACGAACCGCGCGACCGTGGCCTCGCCGATTCCTTTTGAGCCGCCGGTGATCACGGCGGTCTTGCCGGTCAGATCGGCGATCGGGGTGGTGGGGACGAGCGGGGCGACGATGGGGTCTGGCATCGCGAACATCTTTCTGTGGCGGGCGGTCCGAACATCACTTCGTCATACTATGAGTATTCTCAATGCATCCACGGTGCGATAAATTCCCGTCGTTTCGGACGAACCACCGGAGAAGAGGATCACCGCCATGTTCTTGGTAACCGGGGCCAACGGGACGGTCGGAAGTCACGTCGTCGCACAGCTCGCCGAGGCGGGCCACGAAGTCCGTGCCCTCGTCCGCGACCCGCGCAACGGGCAGAGCCTGCTGCGCGACGGCGTCACCCTCAGCGTCGGCGACTTCGCGGATGCGGCGTCTTTGGACGCCGCACTCGACGGGGC
>NZ_JBSFPX010000306.1:0-5208 GCF_053588415.1 Mycobacterium sp. NPDC003449 | reverse complement strand
CAGACCAGGTCTTCGGGGCCGACATGGGCCGCGGACACCGGCTCGGCCTGCACCAGCCGCCCATCGACCCAGGTCCTGATGAGCACCTCGTCCCAGGCGGGCATATCACCCGGCGCCACCAGGTCGACGCCCAACGGACAGAAGCCGTCGAGCCCTTTGGCCCGCGACCAGTGATCGTCGATCTCCTGCAGGTCACGGGATGTGACGTCGTTGGCGACGCAGTATCCGGCGATGTGCGATCGCGCCTGTTCCGGGGTGAACAGGCCCCGACACCGATCCCCGATGACGACCGCCAACTCCCCTTCGGCGACAACCCGTTTCGCGACGCTGCCGGTCAGCCGCAGGGGTTCACCGGGCCCGATCACCGCGTGGGTGTTCTTGACGAACAGCTGCGGCTCGCGGGGCGGGGCGCTGCCGTCGACGGGAAAGTTGCCTCCGGTGCCCCAGATGGTCCGCACATCGTGTGATCGGTTCACCGCACCTCGATCGGCTGGTCGCATCGTTTACGAATTGGTTACGTCCGGGCCTTGTCCTGGAGCCCCGGCAGCCTTAAGTTGTTTGGCATACCACCTTGGTATACCAGACGAAGGAAGATCGGATGTCCAACACCCGTTGGCGCATGTTCGCCCTGCTTCTCCTCCTCGTAACGGTCAACTACGTCGACCGCGGGTCGTTGTCCGTGGCACTGCCCGCGATCAAAGAGGACTTCCACATCAGCGCGGAGGTCACCGGCATCCTGCTGTCGGCGTTCTTCTGGGCCTACGCGGCCATGCAGATCCCGGCCGGCTGGCTGATCGACCGGTTCGGCCCGCGCAAACTCATCACCGCGGCCTGCACCGGATGGGGCGCCGCGACCGCCGTATCCGGCATGGCACCCAACATCGCCACTATGGCCGTCGCGCGCGGCGCCATCGGCATCGCCGAGGCCCCCATCATGCCCGCCGGCGGCAAACTCAACGCCGCCTTCCTCACCGAGAAGGAACGCGGCCGGGGCGCGACGATTCTCGACGCCGGTGCGCCGTTGGGGTCGGCGATCGGGGGTATCGCGATCGCCGGGCTGATCGCGGCGACCGGCAGCTGGCGGTGGGCCTTCATCGCCGCGGGCGCGGTCACGATGCTCCTGGGCATCTGGGCGTGGCGAGCCATCCGCGACACCCCGCAGGAACACCCCAAGGTCAACGACGCCGAGCGGGAGTACCTCACCGCCGCGCATGACGAGGAGAGCGCCCGCCATCAATCGACGGGTAAGCGGGCCGGGCTGGTCCACTATATGAAGTACCGCAGCTTCTGGGCGATGTGCCTGGGCTGGCTGGGATTCAACGGCGTGTTCTACGGCCTGCTCACCTGGGGCCCGCTGTTCCTCTCGGAGAGCAAGGGTTTCGACCTGAACGCCATCGGCTGGTCCACCTTTGTCATCTTCGGCGCAGGCTTCGTCGGCGAGATCATCGGCGGCCAGCTCGCCGACCGTCTCAAGGAGCAGGGGTACCCGACCAACCGCGTCATGCGGTCCCTGCTGGGCTTCGCCGGGGTGTGCGTGGTCGCGGGCCTGGTGGGCGTGGTGCTCATGCCAGGGCCGATCGCCGCGATCGTGCTGCTGTCGGCCGTGTTGTTCTTCCTGCGCTGGGTCGGCCTGTTCTGGTCGGTGCCGGCCATCCTCGGCGGGCGGGAGGACGCGGGCATCCTTGGTGGCGCGATGAACCTGGCCGGCAACATCTCCGGGTTCGTCACCCCGATGGCCGTCGGGTTCATCGTCGGCGCCACCGGCGGCTACACCTGGGCACTGCTGTACTTCGTGGGCGCCGGACTGATCATGACCACCGCGGTCCTCGTCCTCGACTACGCGAAACGGCTGGCCCCCAAGGCCATCCCTGCCCCCACCACGAACGGAGCTGCAGTATGACCCGCATCGGCATGATCGTTCCTTCGTCGAACACCGCACTCGAGCCTGCCACCACCCGGCTGCTGTCCGACCGCACCGACGTTACCGTGCACTACACCCGGATTCCCGTGCAGGCCATCACCATCGGCGGTGGTGGTGCATCGTTCGACGTTGATACCATGCTCGCCGCCGCACGGCTGCTGGCCGACGCCGAGGTCGACTGCATCGCCTGGAACGGCACCGCCGGGTCCTGGCTCGGCGTCGAGCACGACCGGCAGATCTGCGCGGCGATCACCGAGGCCACCGGCATTCCGGCGACCACATCCACGCTGGCGATCCTGCAGGCGTGTCAGGATTTCGGGGTGACCACGCTGGCCTGCGCTACGCCCTACACCGGCGACGTCGTCGAGGCCATCATCGCCGAGTACGCCCGGCACGGGGTCGAGCTCGTATCGCATGCCGAGTGGGAACTGAGCGACAATCTGTCCTTCGGCGCCCAGCCGCCCGATGCGGTGGCCGAACTCGTGGTGGCGGCCGCGCAGGTGGCGCAGGGCACGCCCGCACCGCACGCGACGGCGTTGATCTGCACCAACGTCGACGGTTCCGCGGTGGCCGGTGAGGTCGAGGGCAAGCTCGGTATCCCGCTGATCGACAGCATCGCCGCCACCCTGTGGTGGGCGCTGGAGACCGCAGGCGCCGATGCGCGCATTCCCGGCGCGGGTCTGCTGTTGAGTCAGGGGGCGTTCCGGCATCGCGTGCAACGGATCGTCACCGAACTTCGGGAACGCACCGGCTGCGATCGCACCACCGCGCGGATCGACGACGCGACGCTGGGTCTGCAGGTGGACCTGTGCGCCGCCGAATCCTGCGCCCCCGGTGTGCGATCCATCCAGCATGACCCATCGCTGGATCAACGCGGTCTGGAGACGGTGAGGTGGCTCGACGAGCACCGCAAGCTGTTGGTGCAACCGGCATTCGTCGAACCGCCGCATCCTCCGCAGGCCCTGTGCGAGGTCTACGGTGTCAGCGCGCAGACGTTGGGTCCGGTGGAACGCGGCGGCGAGCTCGCGGCCTGGTTGTCGGCGCACAGTATCTCCGAGCGGCCCTGGACGAGCGATGATCTGGCCGCGATGGACGATGCGCGCGAGGCCCTCGCGGTACTGCTGAAGACGAACTGAGACGGGAGCATCATGGCAGACAAGAAGATTCAGATCAGTGTCGGTATCGACGTCGACTCCTGCGCAGGCTGGCTGGGCTCCTACGGCGGCCAGGATTCGCCGAATGACATGCAGCGCGGCGTTTTCGCCGGTGAGGTGGGTGTGCCACGGCTGCTCAAACTGCTGGAGCGTCGCAACCTCGTGTCCACCTGGTTCTGGCCTGGCCACTCCCTGGAGACCTTCCCCAAGCAGGCGCAGATGTGCGTGGAGGCCGGGCATGAGATCGGGGCGCACGGCTACAGCCACGAGAACCCGCTGTCCCTGTCGCTGGAGCAGGAACGCGATGTGATGGAGAAGAGCGTCACGCTCGTCGAGCAGCTCACCGGCGCGCGACCCAAGGGCTACGTCGCGCCGTGGTGGGAGCTGAGTGAGAATACCGCCTCGATCCTCGGCGATTACGGCTTCTCCTACGACCATTCGCAGAACTACAACGACTTCGTCCCGTTCTACGCCAGGGTGGGCGACGAGTGGACGCCGATCGACACCACGAAGCCGGCCGCGCACTGGATGAAACCGCTCAAACACGGTCAGGA
Source organism: Mycobacterium sp. NPDC003449 (assembly GCF_053588415.1). Classification (NCBI taxonomy): domain Bacteria; kingdom Bacillati; phylum Actinomycetota; class Actinomycetes; order Mycobacteriales; family Mycobacteriaceae; genus Mycobacterium; species Mycobacterium sp. NPDC003449. The sequence continues at coordinate 1,579 of NZ_JBSFPX010000306.1, read as the reverse complement.
GATCGACCTCGTCGAGTTCTGCGGCAACTGGTATGTCGACGACCTGCCTCCGATGATGTTCATCAAGAACCACCCGAACTCCCACGGATTCGTCAATCCGCGCGACATCGAGCAGCTGTGGAACGACCAATTCGACTGGGTGTACCGGGAACTCGACTATGCGGTGATCCCGATGACGCTGCACCCCGACGTGTCGGGACGCCCCCAAGTGCTGCTGATGCTGGAACGGCTGCTGGATCGGTGGGCGAGCTTCGACAACGTCGAGTTCGTCACGATGGCGGCCGCGGCCGACGAGTTCCGCGCCCGGTATCCGTTCGGGCAGCCGACACGACCCGATTCCGTCGGCCGCTGACGCTCCGTCGGCGGCCATGCCCATGGCTAAGCTGAGGACACCATGTCCGCGACCCCATCCGATGTTTCGGCCACCAACCTGCTGTTGCGTGGCCGGCTGCTCGATGCCTTGCGGGCCGACGTCATCCGGGGCCGCTACCCGCCCGGCTACCGCCTGGTCGAACGCGATATCGCCGAGGCCTACGGGGTATCCCGGTTGCCGGCCCGCGAGGCGCTGCAGGCGCTGCGGGCCGAGGGCTTCCTCGAGGTCCGCAAGACTCGCAGTCTGGTGGTTCGCGGCTGGACCGAACGCGACGTCAGCGAACTCTTCGACATCCGCCAGGCCCTTGAGGCCATGGCGTGCCGGGAGGCAGCCGACAATCGGACCGACGACGACATCGCCGCGCTGCGCAGTGCCGCCGACACCGCCGACCGCGCCGCCGAACGCGGTGACACCGTGGCCGCCCACGATGCGAATGCGTTGTTTCATCAGCTGCTGGTGACGGCCTCACACAACCGGACGCTCGGCGAGATCATGGCGCCCATCCTGTACCGGGTGCAGTGGCTGGTCCGCCAGATCCCCGACCCGCACACCGTGTCCGGCGATCACCACGAGCTGGTCGACGCGATCGCCGACCAGGATGCCGGTACCGCGCAGAAGCTCGCCGCCGACCACGCCGAACGCAACCGCGCGACCACGCTTCGAACGCTGTTCGCCGATCCGCCGCGTTCGGTGGTCAGCTGACCGCGGTTGACCGGAGGCCTGAAGGACCGCGACTACGCAATTTCAGGGACAGCTGCTACCGTGACACGGGCCACACTCCCGGCACGGAGCGACGGCTCACACAATTCAACATGCCACTGAGTCGCGGCGGGAGAGTCCCGTCAGACATGCAGGCGGGCGCCGCAGGAGCAAATCCTCCCCAGGAATCTCTCAGGCACCGGTATCGCCGCGACTAGGCACCTCTGGAAAGCAGCCGGACCATCCAGTTCCGGCTCACCGACGGGGCAAGCACGTCGTCCGCACCCGGACGGCACGCGAAAACTCTCAGGTCAAGGGACAGAGCGGGGAGGCGCATGGCCCGCGCCCCACCGCGCCTGAGATCCGTGAGGATGACATGTCCCTGTCCAGTGAAACCGCCACGCCCGAGTCGGCGTCTCCGCTCCCCACCGGCGAGGGCCGGCACCTTTCCCGGCAGCTGTCCAACCGGCACATCCAGCTCATCGCCATCGGCGGTGCCATCGGCAC
>NZ_JBSFPX010000305.1:0-5232 GCF_053588415.1 Mycobacterium sp. NPDC003449 | reverse complement strand
GCCGCGTCCAGCCGGGTGGGCACGTAGGGCTCGGGCGGCGGCAGACGCAGCAGCCGGGTCACCCGGTCGTCGCCGGCCCGCAGCGCGGCCACCGCCTCGGGCTCGTGGCGGGCCGCGTTGGTGATCAGGCCCATCATCAAAAGCGTTGTCGCCTGCGACGATCCGCCGGCGGAGATGAGCGGGAGCTGCAGGCCGGTGACCGGAAGCAGGCCCACCACATAGCCGACGTTGATGAACATCTGGCCGACCACCCACAACGTGGTGGTGGCGGTGAGCAGACGCAGGAACGGGTCCGCCGAGCGCCGCGCGATTCGCATCCCGGTGTAGCCGAACAGGCCGAACAGCGCGAGCAGGCCGACCGCGCCGACCAGTCCGAGTTCCTCGCCGATGATGGCGAAGATGAAGTCGTTGTGCGCGTTCGGCAGGTAGTTCCACTTCGCGGTGCCCTGGCCCAGGCCGTCGCCGAACACGCCCCCGTTGGCCAGGGCGAATCTGGCCTGCTTGGACTGATAACCGATGCCCTGCGAATCGGACATCGGATCGAGCCAGGACTGCACCCGGTCCGAGCGGTAGCCCTCCGAGACCGCGAGGATGGCCGCCGACACGATCACCGCCAGCAACGACGACAGGAACACCCGCAGCGGCAGGCCGGCATACCAGAGCAGGCCGAGCAGGATGATGCCGAGCGATACGGTCTGCCCGAGGTCGGGCTGGGCCACGATCAGGGCCAGGGCGATGACCGCCGCGGGCACCAGCGGGATCAGCATCTCGCGCAGCGAGGCCTGTTCGAGCCGCCGCGCGGCCAGCAGGTGCGCACCCCAGATCGCGAAGGCGATCTTGGCCAGCTCGGAGGGCTGCATGGAGAAGCCCGCGACCACGAACCAGCCGCGAGACCCGTTGGCCACCTTTCCGACGCCGGGGATCAGCACCAGCACCAGCAGCACGATCGTCAGCGCGAAACCGGGGAAGGCGAGCCGGCGCAGGGTTTTGATCGACATCCGCAGCGCCAGGTAGAACGCCACCAGGCCGACCGCGGTCCACATCAACTGACGACCGAACACCGCCCACGGGGAGCCGTCCTCGTCGTAGGAGTACACCCCCGACGCCGAGAGCACCATGATCAGGCCCAATGTGGTCAGCAGCGCGGTGACGGCGATGATCAGGTGAAACGAGGTCATCGGCCGGCCCAGCCAGACACCGAACCGGGTGCGCGGGGCCGTCGCAGAGCCGGCCGCCTCCGAGCTGCCGGCCTGGGTGTCCGCGGACCGGTTCGCGGCGTCGTCGCCGCCCGTGCGCCGCAACCGGGACAGGATGCTGGCCACAGCGCCTACCCGATCGCAGCGCGTACGGCGGCGGCGAATACATCGCCGCGATGGCCGTAGCTGCTGAACTGATCGAAGGAGGCACCCGCGGGTGCCAGCAACACGGTGTCGCCCGGGCCGGCCAGACCGCGGGCGGCCGCCACGGCCGCCGCCATGACCGCGTCGGCGACTGGTCCGTCACCCACTTCGATCACACGAGTCACATCGTCACCAATAGACTCACTAGTCTCAAGCACCCCAGAATCCTCCCCCGCCACAACCTCGACGACGGGGACATCCGGGGCGTGTCGCGATAACGCATCGGCAACCATCCGCCGGTCGCGTCCGATCAGCACGACCCCGACCAGCCGACCCGCCACCTGACGCACCAGGTCATCGACCGAAGCACCTTTCAGCAAGCCGCCGGCGATCCAGACCACCCGGTCGAACGCGGTGATCGAGGCCTGCGCGGCGTGCGGGTTGGTCGCCTTCGAATCGTCGACGTAGCGCGCCCCGCCGAGCACCCCGACCGGTTCCGCCCGGTGCCTGCCGACCTGGAACGACGCCAGGGCCGACGCGATCGCGGCGGGGGTGACCCCGACCGAACGGGCCAGCGCCGCCGCGGCCAGCGCGTTGAGCACCCCGACCGGGCCCGCGACCCGCAGGGACGCCGCATCAGCCAACTCGACGTCATCGCCGAACGCGCGGTCCACGAGCTTGCCGGCCCGGACCCCCAACTCCCCCGCGCCGGGCTCGCCGAGCCGGAACCCGACCCGCACCGGCGCGCCGGCGGTGTCCAGCAGTCCGGTCGCGACCGGATCGTCGAGACCGGCCACCGCGACCCGGCCGTCGAGCGCCCTGGCCTTGTCGGCGGCATAGGCCGCCATCGAACCGTGCCAATCCAGATGGTCCTCTGCGACGTTGAGCACCACCCCGGCCTCGGGCCGCAACGACGGCGCCCAGTGCAATTGGAAACTGGAAAGCTCGACCGCCAGCAACTCGGCGGGCTGATCGAGCACCGCCAGCACCGGATCACCGATATTGCCGCACAGCACGCTGCGCCGCCCGTCGGCGACCAGCATCGCCTGCAGCATCGAGGTGGTCGTGGTCTTGCCGTTGGTCCCGGTCACCACCAGCCACCGCCGGGGCGGGCCGAACCGGCCGGCCGCGTCCAGCCGCCAGGCCAGCTCGACATCGCCCCAGACCGGCACCCCGGCCGCTGCCGCGGCCGCGGGCACGGGCGCACCGGGGGCGAAACCCGGGCTGGTCACCACGAGCGCATAGTCCTCGATCGACGCGGCCGCCGCGGCCGGATCGACGACCGCGACCCCCTCGGCGGCCAGCGCCCGCAGCGCGGCGGCGTTGTCGTCGCACACCGTCGCGGCCACCCCCATCGGCAGCAGGGCGGCCAGCACCGCACGCCCGGTGATCCCGGCCCCGGTGACCAGCACCCGCGTGCCCGGCGCAGGCAGTGACAGATCTGGTGCCGGCATGTCAGGCCCCGACGGCGGTCAGCCACTCGCTGTAGAACAAAGCCACCCCGAGACCGCAGGCGATCGCCGTCAGCAGCCAGAACCGGATGATCACCGTGGTCTCGGCCCAGCCGACCAGCTCGAAATGGTGATGGAACGGCGCCATCCGGAACACCCGCCGGCCGGTCGTGCGGAACGCCATGATCTGCAACACCACCGAGGTCACCTCGGCCACGAACAGCGCGCCGAGGACCACCGCCAGGATCTCGGTCCGGCTGGTCACCGACAGACCGGCGATGATGCCGCCGAGCGCCAGCGAACCGGTGTCCCCCATGAAGATCTTGGCCGGCGCGGCGTTCCACCACAGGAAACCGACGCAGGCGCCTGCCGTCGCGGCCGCGATCACCGCCAGATCCAGCGGGTCGCGGACGTTGTAGCAGCCCAGGCCGGGTGCCGTGGCGCAGGCGTTGCGGTACTGCCAGAACGTGATCAGCACATAGGCCGCGCACACCATGGCCATCGCACCCGCGGCCAGCCCGTCCAGCCCGTCGGTGAAATTCACCGCGTTGGACCAGGCACTGACCAGCACCACACAGAACACCACGAACAGCCACTGCGCCAGGGTGACCGTGGCGATCTCGCGGACATAGGACAGTTCGGCGCTGCCGGGGGTCAACCCGTCACCGTTGCGGAACTGCAGGGCCAACAGGCCGAACAGCACCGCGGCCAGCAGCTGGCCCACGGTCTTGGCGGTCTTGTTCAGGCCCAGATTGCGCGCCCGCCGCAGCTTGATCAGGTCGTCGACGAAACCGACCAGACCCAGCGCGGTGGCCAGCGCCAGCACCAGCAGGCCCGACGCCGACGGCCCGTCGCCGCCCAGTGCGAGCCCGACCAGATGGGTGCCCAGGTAACTGGCCCAGATGCCCGCCACGATCGCCACGCCACCCATCGACGGGGTGCCGCGCTTCTTGGCGTGGCTGGGCGGGCCGTCCTCACGGATCTCGTGGCCAAGGCCCTGCCTGGTGAACAGCCGGATCAACGCCGGGGTCAGCAGGATCGACACCGCCAGCGCGATACCGACGGCGATCAGGATCAGCTTCATCGGGCGGCGTTCCGATCGTCGGCCAGCGCGTCGGCGAGGGCACCGAGCCCCACCGAGTTGGATGCCTTGACCAGCACCACATCCCCCGGCTGCAGTTCGTCCCGCAGCAAAGCCAGCGCGGCGTCGGCATCGGCGAGCATGGTGGACTCAGCCCCCCATGACCCCTCCATGACCGCGCCGTGGTGCATCGCGTTCATTGCCCTCCCGGATCCCACGACGAGTAATCGAGACACATCTAAGCGCACCGCCAATCGGCCGATCGCGTCGTGCTCGGTTATCGCGTCGTCGCCGAGCTCGGCCATCTCGCCCAGCACCGCCCAGCTGCGCCGCTTCGGCGCAGCTGCGCCGGTGTTTTCGTCAGGTGCCACCCCGCCGGACCGGCCGGCCATCCAGGCCAGCGCCTTGAGCCCGGCCCGCATCGAATCCGGATTGGCGTTGTAGGCGTCGTTGATCACCGTCACCCCGTCCGCGCGGGTGCTCACCTGCATCCGGTGCCGGGACACCGGACCGGCCGCGGCCAGCGCCGTGGCCACCTGCCCGGGGCTCGCACCGCATTCCAGCCCGACCGCGGCGGCGCACAGCGCATTCGACACCTGATGATCACCGTGCACCGCCAGCTCGATGTGCTCCTCCCGGGCGCCGGGACCGGTTTCGATGTGCATGGTGAACCGCGGTCTGGCCAGTGCGTCCAGCTCCACCGGCCCGGCCCACAGATCGGCCCCCGGCGCGCGCGACACCCGCACCACCCGCGCCGAGGTCACCTCCGCCATCGCCGCCACCGCCGCATCGTCGACGTTGAGCACCACCACACCCGATGCCGGGACCGCCTGCGGCAGCTCAGATTTCGTCGCCGAGATGGCCTCGCGCGAACCGAACTCGCCGAGATGGGCGGTGCCGACGTTGAGCACCACACCGATCGAGGGCGGCGCAATCTCGGCCAGCGCCGCGATATTGCCGGGATGGCGGGCCGACATCTCCAGGATCAGGAAGTCGGTGTCGGTGCCGGCCCGCAGCACGGTCCAGGGATGACCGAGCTCGTTGTTGAACGAACCGGGCGGGGCGATCACCTCGCCGAGCGGGCCCAGCACCGCGGCCAGCAGATCCTTGGTCGAGGTCTTACCCGACGATCCGGTGACGCCGACGATCCGCAGCCCGCCTGCCGTCAGCTCGCGGGCCACCGCCGCGGCCAGCCGGCCCAGCGCGGCAAGGACGGCGGCCCCCGAACCGTCGGTGTCGAATTCCAACGCGCCGGACGCGGTGTCGGCCGCGTCGGGGGCGGGGGCGACCACGACGGCGGGCACCCCGACCGGCCGCGCCGCCAGCACCGCCACGGCGCCGGCCGCCGCGGCGGCCGCGG
>NZ_JBSFPX010000304.1:0-5315 GCF_053588415.1 Mycobacterium sp. NPDC003449 | reverse complement strand
CTAGTGGTATGTCTGTGAATTAGTGGGGTAGTTTGTAGTATGCCTGTTATGACAGCTGCCGCGTTGCCGGTCAGCGATGCCCAGCGTGCGGAGTTGGAGAAGATGGCGGCCTCGACGTTGTTGCCGCATCGGCAGGTGGTGCAGGCGCGGGCGTTGTTGTGGGCGTGTGATGGGGTGGCCAACGAGGAGATCGCCCGGCGCAGCGGTGTGGATTCCGATACGGTGCGCCGCTGGCGTACTCGATTTGGTGAGTACGGTGTCGATGGTGTCGGTCGGATCGCCAAGGGCCGCGGACGCAAGCCGAGCTTGCCGGCGGGCACGGTCGCTGAGGTGCTGCGCATCACGCATAAGGAGCGGCCCGCTGACGGGTCGACGCACTGGTCGACTCGGACGTTGGCCGCCCGCGTCGGGATCGGCAAGGATGCGGTGGCCAAGATCTGGGCCGACCACAATCTCAAGCCGTGGAAGGTCGAGACGTTTAAGGTCAGCAACGATCCGCGGTTCGAGGAGAAACTCGTCGATGTTGTTGGGCTGTATGTGAATCCGCCGGCTCGGGCGGTGGTATTCAGCTTCGACGAGAAGACCCAGTGCCAGGCGTTGGACCGTACCCAGCCGTCGCTGCCGATGAAGGCCGGCCGCGCCGGGACGATGACCCATGACTACAAACGCCACGGCACCATCGACTTGTTCGCCGCGATGAACGTCGCCACCGGTGAGGTGTTGACCGAGTTGCGCAAGGGTCACACCGGCGCTGATGTGTTGCGGTTTTTCAAGCAGATCGATGCCAGCGTTCCACGCGGTCTCGGGGTGCACGTCGTGCTGGATAACCTGTCGGCGCATTCGACTCCCGAGATCGCCAAGTGGCTCGCACACAAGGACCGTCGCCGTTGGCACCTGCACTACACCCCGACCTCGAGTTCGTGGGTGAACCTGGTGGAACGCTGGTTCAAAGAACTCACCGACAAACGGCTGCGCCGAGGGGTGTTCACCAGCGTCGCCGAACTCACCGATGCCATCACCACGTGGGCTGCGCATTGGAACACCGACCCCAAACCCTTCATCTGGAAAGCCACCGCCGAGGACATCATCGCCAAAGTCCAACGCGGCCGAGCCACCCTTAACCAGATCAAATCGCAGACGGACCACTAGTCCATCAGGCCCCACAACTTGCTCCAAGACCGTGGAAGTGACGTTGAGTTGCTGCCGAACCGATCCATCGCGCCACTGTCTGCGGCGATTTGCGCACTCGGCGGAATGGTTCGAATCACGTCCACGGACACTCGAATATGAGCCCAGGCGGGGCTCTGCGTCCGGGTGAACGATTAACTGCCCAGTGGCGCCGCGGCATTCTTTCGCGACGCTCAGTTGAGAATCACCGGCAGTGAGTGCGCATGGTACGAGGTGACGGAGGGCAGGCGGACGAGAGGGCCAGCGAGCTCGTAGTTTGGGTGGCGATCCAATAGCTCACTGATCACGATCCGCGCTTCCAGGCGAGCGAGGTGGGCGCCTAAGCAGAAGTGCGCACCATATCCGAACGCCACGTTTGGAACTTTCGATGGTCTATCCAGCTGCACTCGATCGGGGTCTTGCCAGATCGAGTCATCCCGGTTTGCCGAACCGAGCAATGCCACGACGTAGTCCCCCTCTGCGATCTCGACTCCACCGATCCTCGTGGACTCCCTGGCGCGTCGGACAATTCCAAGCGGAGGGCTGACCCAACGTAGCAGTTCCTCAACCCCACGGCCCAACAACTCGGGCTCCGAGATCAGCAGTTCTCGCTGATCAGGGAACATCGCCAGTGCGGCTACTCCGCCGGCGAGCAAATCGCGCGTGGTCTCATAGGACGCCGCGAGCGTGAGGTAGCTGGTGCTGAGAATCTGCCCTGGCGTGACGTCGCCAGCTCGTTCGGCTTCGAAGAGTAAGCCGAGAAGACTGTCGGGCTTCGGATGCTTCCGCTCCGCGGCGATGTGGTCCTTGAGAAAGGCCATCAGCTCACGAATCGCAGCGCCCGTGGCACGTTGATCCTCGTTGGTAACCGCGTCGTGTCCCACAATTGAGTCCGCCCAATATGCGACGGAATCCATTGCCTCCTCGCCAATTCCGAGGATTTCGTCGGTGACGAGAACCGGCACCGTCTTAGCCAGTTCCTCGACGACATCGAACACGTCCGTTGGTCCGGCCTTAGCGAGTTGCGCCGCTACGAACTTGCGCAAGGTTCCTTCCAGCGCTGCCACGCGGTTGCGTGCATAGACCGGTTGCGCCACCTTACGCAATACGCTATGAGACGGCGGATCGAGATGAATCAACAATCGCTCACCATCGAAGGACGGCAGGTTCTCCTCGCCGTGCACGGTGATCAAATTTCCCGCCGTCGAGGTGAACTGCGGCACGGCCCGTAAAACGTCCCTGACGTCCTCGTAGCGCGTGAGCAGCCACATTTTCCCTGCTTCGCACCAGGCGACGGGATTCTCTTGCCGGAGTAGACGACACGTGGGATGGAAGTCGTCAGACACGTAAAACTCGGGATCGACGAAGCGATCGAGATCGACGGATGTGTGGTTGCTCATGAATCGTCTTCTTCCTGTGGTCAATCGGCTGGTTCGGATGTCAGAACGTTCCGCGTCGTCAGACACTTGTCGGCTATGGTTCGAACGGAAGCTTTGCACCGCGACAACGCCATTTGAGGCGTAACACCGTGCCCGTCCGTGCCTGGGTGATGAAGAGGTCATCGCCGCCCTCACCGCCGAATGCCACGTTGGTGGTCAAGGGATCGTCCAGCGGGATGGTGTCGGTCAACTCACCGGTGTGATCGAAGACGAGCACACCGCCGCCGAACGCGCCGGCGACAAGGAGGTTGCCCTCGTCGTCGAAGCAGAGTCCATCGGGCCGGTAATTGTCGGGCATCCGGGCGAATTCGCGACGATCTACTAGGTGGCGGCCAGCGACCACGTCGTAGGCGTACACCGCTGCCGCACCGGTCTCCGCGACCATGAGCAGGGACTCGTCTGAGGTGAAGGCAAGACCATTCGGATGGGCGCAGCCGGTCGCAACGATGTCGATGCTCGAGCCGTCGGATTCGGCGCGCACGACGTGACCCGTAGGAGCGGTCAGCGGGTCGTGGCCTGGGTCGGTAAACCAGATCACACCCGCCCGGTCGATTGCGATATCGCTTGCCTTCCGCAGTGGGCGATCTCCGACGGTGCGGTAAATCTCCGTGACCGTACCGTCGGGGTCGACTCGTTCGATGCGTGCGTGCGAGGGAGGAGGGGCCAGCAAATCGAGATGCCCGTTATGCCAGGCGATACCACCATTGTTCGCCACGTACAACGCCCCGGCGGGCCCACGGGCGGTTCCATTGGGGCCACCGCCCGGCTCGGCGAAGACCTCCGTGGAGCCGTCGGACCGTATACGCCGGATGACGCCGGTTCCCATGTCGCTCACGTACAGCGATCCTTCGGGCCCCGCCGTTGGGCCCTCGGGAAACGCAAAGGACTCCGCGAACGGCGCCCGGCAAGAGTGATTGTTCACTCACTGAGAGTATCGGTGCGTGAGTCGGCAAGTCAACGTTCACGAATGCAAGTTGACTCACAGACGATAGTGAGTAATGATTCACTCATCAGTACGATCGCGGTCGGGCACGTGGGCGGTGCCGACTGGTTTCCGTCCGGGATCGCCATCGCTGTCCGAGAGACGTCGTGGTCGTGGAGCTCGCCTCTATAACGCAATTCGTGATCACTCCGAGTGGGGAAGTTGGGAGTCGCTTGATGAGCCAAGCCGGGAGGGGACCTCTGCACGGCACGAAGGTGATCGAGCTCGCAGGCATAGGTCCCGCGCCTTATGCCGCCAGCATCCTGGCCGAGTTGGGGGCGGACGTCGTACGCGTCGATCGGCACGGCGGCATGGAACTGTTCCCTGGCGACCCCAGGCTTGACGTTCTGAATCGCGGCAAGCGTTCGATCCTGATCGATCTCAAAAAACCAGGCGCACTAGAAGTTCTGATGCGACTGGTGGACGATGCTGACGTTCTCCTCGAAGGATACCGGCCGGGCGTCACCGAGCGGCTCGGAATCGGGCCGGAGGATTGCTGGAAGCGCAACCCTGCCCTCGTCTACGGCCGCATGACTGGTTGGGGACAGCATGGCCCGTTGGCGCAATCTGCTGGCCACGACATCGACTACATTGCACTCACCGGCGTTTTGCATGCGATTGGCGCCGCTGATGGTCCGCCGCAGATCCCCCTGAACGTGGTCGGCGACTACGGCGGCGGTTCCACGTTCCTGGTCATCGGCATCCTCGCCGCACTATTGGAGGAACGCACCAGCAGACGCGGCCAGGTCGTCGATGCGGCGATCGTCGATGGTGTGTCGCATCTGCTGGCGGGCGTTCACGCGCTGATGGCCACCGGAACCTGGAGGGATGCCCGAGGGGCGAACATGTCCGACGGTGGTCGGCCTTTCTACGACGTGTACGAGACCGAAGATGGGCGGCATATGGCCGTTGGCGCCGTCGAGCCAAAATTCTGGGCCGAACTAATTCGAATCCTCGACATCGACGTAGATCTGAGTCGCCAGCACGACCCCGACAGCTGGCCCGAAACGCGAACGCTTTTGGCCAAGGCGTTCCGCGCCCGGACCCAGGCAGAGTGGGCGATCATCTTCGACGGCACCGACGCATGCGTCGCTCCGGTGATGAGTCTGCGCGAGGCGGCCGAACACCCGCATATGAAAGCGCGGGGAAGCATCGTCGTCCGCGACGGCGTGATGCAACCCGGACCTGCGCCACGCTTCTCCCGCACACAGGCGCCGACGCCCACCTCGCCGCCGCGTCCGGGTCAACATACGCGCGCTGTCTTGCAGGAACTACGCGTCGACAACGTCGAGGCGCTGCTCGACGCGGGCGCCGTCGTACAGGCATAGCAGGGCAGACGTTTTGAGCATCACACCGCGGAACATCGTTCCCGAGCAACCAGAGAAATGAGGCCAACATGACGGAGGAACTCCGATTCGACGATCGAGTCGCGATCGTGACCGGCGCCGGCGGCGGGTTGGGCTTCGCCTACGCCGAGCTGCTTGCCGCCCGAGGCGCCAAGGTCGTCGTCAACGACTTGGGGACTTCGCTCTCGGGCGAGGGCAACGACGAGTCGGCCGCCGCCACGGCGTGTCGGCGAATCGCCGAACAGGGCGGCGTGGCGGTGCCGGATCAGCACTCGGTCGCGGACACCGAGGGCGCTGAGGCGCTGATCGCCCTGGCGCTGAGCGAATTCGGCCGCCTGGACATCCTGATCAACAATGCTGGGATCATTCGCGATCGCACCT
>NZ_JBSFPX010000303.1:0-5544 GCF_053588415.1 Mycobacterium sp. NPDC003449 | reverse complement strand
AAACCAGCAGGTCGTCAGTCGGAAGGTGGGTCATCACCAGCGGCGAACGAGCAAGACCATCCTCACCCGAACCGGTTGGACACAATCAATGTCGGTGGCCCGTCATATGGTTTGCAACAGTTCGATCACACGTTCTATCAATCGAACATGTGAGCGACTATATTCGAACACAGGAGCGAATAAGCCGGACCGAAAGGCACTCAGATGACCATCCTCGAAATCCCCGCCGACCGTCGTCGCAGCGCCGTGCGGGCCACGCCGCAGCAGGCCCGCCCCAGGGGTCGCGCCCCGCGTTCGGTCCACCGGCCGAGCCCGGTCCGGCCCGGTGGCGCTGCGCTGCAGCACCGCGGGACCGGCATCCTGATGTCGCGGGCATCGCACCATCGCCGGCCCATCACCCCGGTCACCACGGTGTTGTTGGCGCTGGTGGCTGCGGGGATCACGGTGTGGCTGGGCCTGGTGGCACAGTTCGGTGGTGTGATGGGCCCCGCGGAATCGGTGCCGAACGAGCTGGCGGTGGTGCAGGTCCACACCGGTGAGTCGCTGCAGGAGGTGGCCCGCCGGGTGGCCCCCGACGCTCCGGTGGCGCAGGTGGTGCAGCAGATCCGCGATCTCAACGAGCTCGAATCCTCGGCGGTCGACGCGGGTCAGACGCTGGTCGCGCCCATCCACCGGCCGTGAGGTGAGCGCTGAAACGCCGTGGCAGCCAACGCCGCTCGTAACGGGCGTGGCCACCTATCGGCCGCTGGGCCCGGCGGTGCGTCGCGTCGGAGCGGCGCGGGTACGCTCAAGAGCGCTCGAACTAGTTCTCTGGCGGCGTGGCGAAGGAGCGGTGATGCACTGTCCGTTCTGCCGTCACCCCGATTCCCGGGTGGTCGATTCCCGGGAGACCGACGAGGGGCAGGCGATCCGGCGCCGGCGGTCCTGCCCGGAATGTGGCAGGCGATTCACCACCGTCGAGACGGCGGTGCTGGCGGTGGTCAAGCGCAGCGGGGTGACCGAGCCGTTCAGCCGGGAGAAGGTCGTGCGCGGCGTGCGGCGGGCCTGCCAGGGCAGGCAGGTCGACGACGACGCATTGAACCTGCTGGCACAGAAGGTCGAGGACGCGGTGCGTGGCCTCGGCACCCCGGAAATCCCCAGCCATGAGGTCGGTCTGGCCATCCTGGGCCCACTGCGCGAATTGGACGAGGTCGCCTACCTCCGGTTCGCCTCGGTGTACCGGTCGTTCTCCTCGGCGGAGGACTTCGAGCGCGAGATCGAGACGCTGCGGGCGCACCGCAGCTAGCCGCCGCTCAGTCCAGCCGCGTGGTGCCGTCGTTGACCGTCCGGCCCGCGACCCGCACCCAACCCTCCGGGCTCCACTGGGTGTGGATCACCGAGCCCTTGCCCTGGACGATCGTCAGGTCGCGGCTGAGGAAGTCGGTGATCCGGACCGCCGCGGAGCCGGTGGCCTCGTCCTCGGGTACGCCCAGGTTCTGGGCGAACAGCCGGGATCGCAGCAGACCCTTCTCCTCGTCGATCCAGGTCCACAGGTAGTTCTCGACACCGTCGGAGTACTCGTCGGGCTGTGCGGCCATCAGGTCGTCGGTCGAGGCCAGCTGGTGGATCGCGAACTCCGGCGCCCACTCCGATCGCGCGCTGATCGCGGCGAAATCCCCGTCGTAGGAGACCTGCACGATGCCTGCGGGCACCTGCAGGGTGTTGACCGGCAGTCCGGTGTCGCGCAGCCACCACGAGGCGCCGACGGTCGGGTGCCCGGCGAACGGCAGCTCGGTGACCGGGGTGAAGATACGGGCATGCGCGGTATTGCCACCCGGCTGCGGCAGGTCGACGAATATGGTCTCGCTGTAACCCAATTCGGTGGTGATCCGCTGCCGGTCGGCGGGCGCCACGGTGCTGTTGTCCACCACGCCGAGCGGGTTGCCGAACTTGCCGTCGGAATCGGTGAAAACGCGCAGTACGGTCACGACGATGGCCATGAACCGATGCTACGTGGTGATCAGGTGGCGCTGCGCTCGTCGCTGCCCATCGCGTCGAGCACCGCGACCTGGGTGTCGAGCGGGCCGCTGATGTTCGATTCGCTGATCCCGGTGCGCAGCAGATCGCGCAGCACGTCCTGGTCGTAGACCGCGGGCTGGGTGGAATCGATGAACCGCTCGGTCACCTCGACGAAGCGGTCCGGGTCGTCGTGGAACGGAAAATGGCCGGACCCCTCGAAGATCTCCAGCCGCGAACCGGGCATCGCGGCGTGCGCCATCCGGCCGTGGCCGACCGGGATCACCGAGTCGGAACTACCCCAGATCAATTGCACAGGAACAGATTCGGTGAGATAACAGCGGTCGAGCATGGTGACCACCTGGCCGCGCCAATCCACAACGGCGCGCAGGGTCCTGGCGAACGCCGATGATGCCGTCGGCTCGGGCAGATCGGCCAGGATGCGCAACATGTCCGGAATGTCACGGCCGACACCGGTGGATCCGAACAGGGTTCCCGCGGCCCGGCCGACGATCCGCAGCGCGGGCAGCACCAACGGCAGGCGCAGCAGCGCCAGCGCCTCACTGCCCATCGGCAGCGACGCGACCCGAAGGGCGACGTTGACGTCCTTGGTGACTCCGCCCGAGCCGACCAGGATCAACCGATCCACCAGCTGGGGGAACTGGTAGGCGAACTGCATCGCCACCCCGCCGCCCAGCGAATGCCCGACGACGGTGACCCGCTCGATGTCGAGGACGCTGAGCAGGTCACGCATCCCGTTGGCGTAGGCGGCCACCGAGTAGTCCGCGCGGGGCTTGTCCGAGCGGCCATGGCCGAGCAGATCCGGCGCGATCACGGTGAACCGCCGCGCGAGCGCGGACTGAATGGTGTGCCAGGTGGTCGAGTTGTCGCCGATGCCGTGGATCAGCAGGATCGCCGGGCCGGATCCGGCCACCCGGAACGCCCGGCGGTAGCCGTGGATGGTGCGGAACTCCAGCGCGGGAGTGAGGTCGCGCACGGTCCGCAGCGTGGGTCTGCGGTCGGTCATCTTCGTCAACCTCGCTGTCGGTCCTGCCTGCCGGTGCGGGCGACGGCCCCGGATTCAGGACCTCTCGCCGTACCCGTCCCCGAACCCGTCGCCGTGACCGTCCTTGAACTTGTCGTCCTTGAACTTGTCACCGGCCTGCTGGGCGAGGAACCGTTCGAACTCGGCGCCCAACTCGTCGCCGCTGGGCAGTTCCTCGTCTCGGGCCAGCAGGGATCGGTTCTCCTGTGCGGCAACGAACGCATCGTACTGGCGCTCCAGCGCGGTCACCACCTGAGCGACCTCGGCACTGGCCTCCACCTGCTCGTTGATCTTGGTGTACACCTCCGCCCCGGCCTCCGACAGCGCGGCCAGCGGCAGCTGCAGCGAACCCGTCCTGGCCACCTCGGCCAGCAGCGCCTCGGCCGCGGGCGGATAGGCCGTCTGGGCCAGGTAGTGCGGCACGTGCACGGTGTACCCGACCGCCTCGTGGCCGTGTTGGGTCATCCGGAACTCCAGCAGGTTGGACACGCTGGCCGGGACCTGAACCTCGCCGACCCACGGGGTGTGATCGGCGATCAGCTCCTTGTCGTCGGAGTGCGCGGTCAGGGTGACCGGGCGGGTGTGCGGAACGGCCATCGGGATGGTGCCGAGGCCGATCACCCGCCGCACCGCGAGCTGCTCGGCGAGCAGCCGGACCGCGGTGATGAAACGTTCCCAGCGCAGGTCCGGCTCCAGCCCCGCGAGCAGCAGGAACGGTGTGCCGACGCTGTCGTGCAACGCGTACAGGTTGAGTTCGGGTTCCTCGTAGCCGGTGAAGTGGTCGGTCTTGAACGTCATCAGCGGGCGCCGCGACCGGTAGTCGAGCAGTTCGTCGATGGCGAACGAGGCCACCAGCTCGGTGTCGAGCGTGTTCTTGAGGTGCTCGGCGGCCAACCGGATGGCGTGGCCGGCGTCGGAGAAGCCCTCCAGCGCGTGGATCAGCACCGGCCCGCGACCATCCGACGTCGAGAGCTGCGGAGCCGGGAATTCGAGCTCGTACATTCCGCTCTGATCGGGCTGATAGTGCTGTTCGGGGTTGTCGGTGCCATCGGACATTCGTATCGTCTCCTCGCCACGGCAGCCGATCCGGTCATCGCCGCGATCCTCGTACCGTGTCATCTAGTGTCGCGCATTCGCGTGCCACGGGCGCACAGCGCCCCGCATATCCGTTCGAACGTACTGGCCCCCGGTCGTCATTCCGGCCGGGAAATGCCGAATCGGGCAAGATCAGTGAATATGCGGGTGGTCCGGACGGTTTCGACGGCGGTCGCGCTGGCCGCGGCCGCGGCGGCGTGCGCGACGGCCCAGCCCACCGCCGCCGTGCCGCCGACCGGCGCCGCCGCGGAGCCAGGGGACCAGGCCCAGATCGATCGAGCGGTACCCGCCCGAGCCGATCCGAGGGTCGGCGCGTTGTTCCTTGGCGGTGGCCCGGTCCACACCTGCAGCGCCGCGGTGCTCGGTGACACGACCGATGATCTGATCCTGACCGCCGCACACTGTCTCGTCGACGGCGTCGACACCACCTTCGTACCCGGTTTCCCCGACGGCGGCGACGACCGGGTGTGGCGCGTCACGGCGACCTATCTCGATCCGCGCTGGCTCGCCGATCAGCAGCCCCAGACCGATTTCGCCGTCGCCAGGGTCAGCAGCGACGGAGGCGGGTCGCTGCAGCGGCGCGCCGGCGGGGGACTGTCGCTCGGCTCGGCTCCGGCCGCGGGCAGCGCGGTGACCGTCACGGGCTATCCGATGGGCGACGGCGGCCCGCTGGCCTGCCGCGGCACGACGGCCGTCGCACCGCAGGGATTCCCGTCGCTGCCGTGTGCGGGTCTCACCGATGGGTTCAGCGGCGCGCCGTGGGTCACCGGATCGACGGTCACCGGACTGGTGGGTGGGCTCGACGGCGGCGGCTGTGACGACGACGTGTCTTATTCGCCGCGGTTCGACGACGCGGTCCTGCGGCTGCTGGCGCGGGCCGAGGCCGGCGGACCCGGTGACGCCGCGCCCACCGCGTTCGAATCCGGCTGCTAGGCCCGGAACTGGTTGAGCGCCCGCAGCTTGTTCATCACGTCCAGCGCCGCGACCTTGTAGGCCTCCGAGAACGTCGGATAGTTGAAGACGGCGTCGACCAGGTACTCGACCGTTCCGCCGCAGCCCATCACGGCCTGGCCGATGTGCACCATCTCGGTGGCGCTGGTGCCGAAGATGTGGGCACCCAGCAGCCTGAGGTCCTCGGTGGACACCAGGAGCTTGAGCATGCCGTAGGAATCGCCGGCGATCTGCCCGCGGGCCAGCTCGCGGTAGCGCGACACCCCGACCTCGTAGGGGATCGCCTTCTTGGTCAGCTCCACCTCGGTGGCGCCGACATAGGACACCTCCGGGATCGAATAGATCCCGATGGGTTGAAGGTCGGTGATGCCCTTGGCGGGCTCGCCGAACGCGTGGTAGGCGGCCAGTCTGCCCTGGTCCATCGAGGTGGCGGCCAGCGCGGGGAAACCGATGACGTC
>NZ_JBSFPX010000302.1:0-5563 GCF_053588415.1 Mycobacterium sp. NPDC003449 | reverse complement strand
CGGCTAAACTGCGGTTGAACGCAACCCGTCCCGTTAAGTGCCGAGCAGACACAAAACTGCCCCAAATCCGGAGATTCAGGGCAGTTTTGTGTCTGCTCGCGGTATTACTCGGCCAGGCGGTGCTTGAGGGCGTCGAACTCGTCCTTGATGCCGGTCGGCAGTTTCTCGCCGACGAACTCGAACCACTCCTCGATCAGCGGGAGTTCGGCCCGCCACTCCTCGGCGTTGACGGCCAGGGCCTCGTCCACATCGGCCGGATCCACGTCGAGCCCGCTCAGGTCCAGGTCGGCGGCCGTCGGCACGATCCCGATCGGGGTGCTGGTGCCCTCGGCCTGATGCTCGATCCGCTCGATCGCCCACTTGAGCACGCGGCTGTTCTCACCGAAGCCGGGCCACAGGAACCGGCCGTCATCGCCACGGCGGAACCAGTTGACGAAGAACACCTTCGGCATCTTGGACTCGTCGGCGTTCTTGCCGATGTTGATCCAGTGCTGGAAGTAGTCGCCGACGTTGTAGCCAAGGAACGGCAGCATCGCCATCGGGTCGCGACGGACGGTGCCGACCTTGCCCTCCGCGGCCGCGGTCTGCTCGGAACCCAGTGTGGCGCCGATGAATACGCCGTGCTGCCAGTCGCGGGCCTCGGTGACCAACGGCACCGTGGTCTTGCGGCGGCCGCCGAACAGGATCGCCGAGATCGGCACACCCTGCGGGTCGTCCCACTCGGGCGCCAGCGTCGGGCACTGCGAGATCGGCGTGCAGTAGCGCGAGTTCGGGTGTGCCGCTTTAGTTTCGGTCTCGCGAAGGACCCAGTCCTGGCCCTTCCAGTCGATCAGGTGGTCGGGCTCACCCTCCAGCCCCTCCCACCACACGGTGTTGTCGTCGGTGAGCGCGACGTTGGTGAAGACGGTGTTACCGCCCTCGATGGTCTTCATGGCGTTGGGGTTGGAATCCCAGTTGGTGCCCGGCGCGACGCCGAAGAAGCCGAACTCCGGGTTGACGGCGTAGAGCCGGCCGTCCTTGCCGAACCGCATCCAGGCGATATCGTCGCCGACGGTCTCGGCCCGCCAGCCAGGGATGGTCGGCTGGATCATCGCGAGGTTGGTCTTACCGCAGGCGGACGGGAACGCCGCGGCGATGAAGTACGCCTTGTTCTCCGGGGAGATGAGCTTGACGATCAGCATGTGCTCGGCGAGCCAGCCTTCGTCGTGGGCCATGGCCGAGGCGATGCGCAGCGAGTAGCACTTCTTGCCCAGCAGCGCGTTGCCGCCGTAACCGGAGCCGTAGCTCCAGATCTCCCGGGTCTCCGGGAAGTGGGTGATGTACTTGGTGTCGTTGCACGGCCACGGCACGTCTTTCTGACCCGGCTCGAGCGGGGCGCCGATCGAGTGCAGCGCCTTGACGAAGAACCCGTCGTCACCCAGCTTGTCGAGCGCGGCCTGGCCCATCCGGGTCATGGTGCGCATCGAGACGACGACGTACTCGGAATCGGTGATCTCGACACCCAGCTTGGGATCCTCGGCCCCGAGCGGCCCCATGCAGAACGGCACCACGTACATGGTGCGGCCCCGCATCGAGCCGCGGTACAGGTCGGTCATGAGCGAGCGCATCTCGCCCGGGTCCATCCAGTTGTTGGTCGGCCCGGCGTCGAGCTCGCGCTCGGTGCAGATGAAGGTGCGGGACTCGACCCGGGCCACATCGGACGGGTCCGAGAGCGCCAGGTAGGAGTTGGGCAGCTTCTCGTCGTTGAGCCGGGTGAAGGTGCCCGCGTCGACCAGGTGGGCCGACAGGCGCTCGAACTCCTCCTCGGAACCGTCGGCGAAAACGACACGGTCGGGTTGTGTCAGTTCGGCGACCTCGTGAACCCAGGCCAGCAGTCCCTGATGCTTCGTCGGTGCGGTGTCCAGACCGGGAATGGTCGCTGAGGTCATCAGAATTCTCCTGCGTAGGTTTTTGCCAACTCAGCCGCGTCACGACGCGGTCACGGCGGCCCCTTGGGTAGAGGTTAACGCGGGTGACATACCCACGGTGAACCAGTCTGATGTCCGATGACTCACAAGAACGATTCAGTTCTCCGCAATCGTGCGGTTACTCGTCGGTAGTCGCCGGGTCGCCGTACAGATCGGCCCGGACGGTGTCCAGGGCGCGCCGTAACGGCGGGGTCCTGCGGTCCCGCTGCGCGGCCGCCCGCGCGGTCGCGACGGCGTGTTCGCGCAGTTCGGCGTCGATTTCGGCGATCTTCTCCGCCGCCGCTGCACCCTCGGCCTCGTCGCGGGCGGCCAGGTCGGTGGTGAGGGCGGTCTCGGCGGCCAGCACCCTGGTCGCGACCAGCTCCTCGACGGCCGAACGCAGCGTGGTGGTGGTTTCGGTGACCCAGCGGTCGAGCACCGCCCGGTCGTGCAGCAGGCCGCGGGTGCTCACCACCCAGCCGGCCAGCAGCAGACCCACCACGGCGCCGACCACCAGCCCGGCGACCGCCAGCTGGGGTGCCGCGCTCACCAGCAGCCTGCTGACCGCAAGGGCCACGCCCAGCCCGAAGCCGACGCCGATCACCATCATCAGCCGGGTCTCCAGGGTCCGGGATTTCAGCGCCGGTGCCGCGATATCGGGCACCGGCGGCGGCGGTGCCGCCGGCGGCGCGCGCAGCCCCATCTCGGCCGCCACATCGCCGAGATGTTTGCCGACGCCCTCGTCGACCTCGCCGACCACCTCGTCGGTGCGCTGCCGGGCGTAGGTCTCGAACGCGGCGATCCGGCGCCTGCCGATTCCTGCGACGTCCTCCTGGAGTTCGGTGCGCACCGAGTTGCACCGATTCCTGGCGAAATACCCCAACTGCACCCTGGCCTGCTGAATCTGGCTGCGCAGCGCGATGCTGCGCTCGGTCCTGGCCAGCCTGCGGGCCCGGTTGACCTCGTCCCGGCGTTCCCGCAGCGCATCGACCCGCGCCTTACGGTCGGCTCCCGAGCCGTCGGCCCGATACCGGTCGAGCACCGATTCCAACCGGCTTTCCCAGGCCCGCAACCGATTTCGTCGAACCGTTTCAGGGTCGGCCAGCCGCTCCTTGAGCAGGTCGACCAGGTCGTCGAGTTGCGGCTCACCGAGATCGGGGGCCGCCGCCACCCCCACCCACGGCATCCCGCGGTAGCGCGCGGCCCGCTCGGCCAGCATCGCCGCATCCGCGTCACGCACCTCCCGCCAGCCCCGGTGCGCATCGATCTTGGACAGCACGCCCACCACCAGATCGGTGTATCTGGATGCCAAATCGACCAAAGCGCAGTCGGATTCGGTGAGTACGGCCGAGGCCGACACGACGAACACCACGGCCATCGGCGCATCGTCGGATACCAGGTCGGTGGATTCGACGAAGGTGTGCCCCGGCATCCGTTCCCGCAGCATCGCCAGCACGCTGGTCGCCCCGGCCAGCCACGGGCCGGTCACCAGCACGACCTCACGCGACTCCACACCCGGTGAGTTCAGTCCGGGGTCGACGGCCGCCACCACGGCATCGGCTTCTTCCGATGGATTGACGCCGGTCACCGCCCGTAGCTATCCAGGAGACGCAACGAGCCCCGCGCGATATCGGCACCGCAGCCGCGGTGCAGCGCGTTGACCGGGCCCCGGCTGTAGTGCCGCCAGTACCTGGCCCGGCGCAGCTGGGCGCCGGCATCGTCGGCGTCGGCGACCGCAAGACCTTCGGCGCGCATCACCTCGGCGGCCACCGCCATCATCGCGATGACGGTGGCGTCGGCAGCCAGGAATCGCGCGACCGCCCCGCCCGAGGGTTCGGCGGCCAGCGCGCGCAGCCGCGCCATGGCCCGGCGCGCCCTGCGGTAGCGCACTGGCGCGGCCACCGCGCCCAGCGCCGCCACCACCGCGTCGACCTCGCTGAGCCGGCGCAGCAGCGCGGGCAGTGCCTCGGCGTCGAGACCGCGGCTCAGCGCCGTGACCGCATGGGCGATGCCGAACCGGTCCAAGGTGTGCAGCAACTCGTGACGCACCTCGACCGGTACCGGATGCGCAGCGGCGAGGAACGCATCGGGTGAGGTCAGATCGGCCGGGTCGGCCGCCAGGTCCCGCAGCGCCCGCACCAGGTGCGGGCCGGGAGCCGCGTCCGCGAGCGGCGCGGCCAACGGCAGCACCGGCAGTCCGGTGCGTTCGCGCAGCGCGGTGGCCTGCCTGTGAGCGGTGCCCATCGGACCGCCGGGGCCCGAGCCGGCGACATCGGCCTTGTTGAGCACGATGAGGACCGGGGTGCCCGTCCTGAGCAGGTCGTCGAGGGCGGTCCGGTCCTCGGGTTTGAGCACCTCGGCGATCACCAGGACGACGGTCTCGGCATCGCACCCGGCATCGGGCTCGCGCACCGCCACCCCCGCCGATCGCAACGCCCGGGCGACCGATGTCACACCGACACCGCGCCTGCCCACGACGGCAACATCGATCGGGGCCGACACCTGCGCGCTGATCCTGGCCAATCGTGCGTCACCGTCACGATCGGCAAATCGCTTCAGCTCATCTGCGAAAATCTGGCGGCCTTCCCCGTGCTGCCCCGGTCCTCACCAGAATCCTGACATGCCTCAACCGTGCCGGTGAGCGCATGTTTGGCCCTAACAGGGCAAGGCAACTGTTGGGTATCAATCTGTACCACGATGCGGGCGCCGGACCGCCGATAGGCGACCATGGACGAATGCACGTGCCGAGGATGGACGTCGGAAGCGGACCGGGCGGACCGGCTCCGCACCGCCTTCCCCGGGTCACCAGCTTCCGCACCCGGCGCTCGACGCTGTCCGGCGGTCAGCAGGCAACCTGGGATCGGCGCTGGCCCGACCTGGGGATCGTGGCCCGCGACGAGCACTCCCGCCCGGTCATCGACCTGGACACCGCCGCCTGGTTCGGGCGGTCCGCACCGCTGGTGCTGGAAATCGGCTCGGGCACCGGGACCTCGACGCTGGCGATGGCACAGGCCGAACCGGATATCGACGTGATCGCCGTCGAGGTGTACCGCAAGGGGCTGGCCCAGCTGCTGAGCGCGATCGACCGGGAGGGCGTCACCAATATCCGGCTGGTGCGCGGTGACGGCGTCGACGTGCTCGAGCACGTGCTCGGCACCGGGTCGCTGACCGGGGTGCGGGTGTTCTTCCCGGACCCGTGGCCCAAGTCGCGCCACCACAAACGCCGGCTGCTGCAGCCGGCCACCATGGCCCTGATCGCCGACCGGTTACGGCCCGGCGGAATCCTGCACGCGGCCACCGACCACCTCGGCTACGCCGCGCACATCGCCGAGGTCGGCGACGGCGAGCCGGCGCTGCGCCGGGTCGAACCGGACCACGACCTGCCGATCTCGGTGTGCCGTCCGGTCACCAAATACGAACGCAAGGCCCTGGCCGGTACCGACGTGGCCGAACTGGTCTGGGAGAAACGGCCATGAGTGTGACACCCGACATCGAACCGGACGTCCAGCACGACGCCCCGGCGACCGCACCGGCCGCCGGGGTCCGCCGGGTGCTGCTGGTGTGGGACGCCCCCAATCCCATGTCCAGATTGCCGGCCCCGACGTGGCGGATCTCGC
>NZ_JBSFPX010000301.1:0-5705 GCF_053588415.1 Mycobacterium sp. NPDC003449 | reverse complement strand
ACCAGTGTGAAGATGCCGAAGTTCAACTCGATCTCGATCTCCGGCTATCACATCCAAGAAGCCGGTGCCACAGCCGATCTGGAGCTCGCATACACGCTGGCCGACGGTGTGGAGTACATCAAGGCCGGGCTCGACGCCGGGCTGGACATCGACAAGTTCGCGCCGCGGCTGAGCTTCTTCTGGGGCATCGGGATGAACTTCTTCATGGAGGTGGCCAAGCTGCGGGCGGGCCGGCTGCTGTGGAGTGAGCTGGTGGCCGAATTCGAGCCCAAGAGCGATAAGTCGCTGTCGCTGCGGACCCATTCGCAGACCTCGGGCTGGTCGCTGACCGCACAGGATGTCTTCAACAACGTGGCCCGCACCTGCGTCGAGGCGATGGCGGCCACCCAGGGGCACACCCAGTCGCTGCACACCAACGCGCTGGACGAGGCGCTGGCGCTGCCGACCGACTTCTCGGCCCGGATCGCCCGCAACACCCAGCTGCTGCTGCAGCAGGAGTCGGGTACCACCCGGCCGATCGATCCGTGGGGCGGCTCGTACTACGTGGAGTGGCTGACCCATCAGCTCGCCGAGCGGGCCCGCGCCCACCTCAAGGAGGTCGCCGAGCACGGCGGCATGGCCCAGGCCATCGGTGAGGGCATCCCGAAACTGCGTATCGAAGAGGCCGCGGCGCGCACCCAGGCCCGGATCGATTCCGGCGCCCAGACGGTGATCGGGGTGAACAAGTACCAGGTGGACCAGGATCAGGAGATCGAGGTCCTCAAGGTCGAGAACAGCCGGGTGCGGGCCGAGCAGCTCGCCAAGCTGCAGCAGCTGCGGGCCGACCGCGACGAGGCCGCGACGCAGGCGGCCCTGGACGAGTTGAGCCGCGCGGCTCGCGAGTCCGGCCCGGCCGGCGAGGACGGTCTGGGTAACAACCTGCTCGCCCTGGCCATCGACGCGGCCAGGGCGAAAGCTACCGTCGGGGAGATCTCCGACGCGCTGGAGAAGGTCTACGGGCGCCACCAGGCCGAGATCCGCACCATCTCGGGCGTCTACCGCGACGAGGTGGGGAAGGCCGGGAATGTGAGTACCGCAACGGAATTGGTCGAGAAGTTCGCCGAGTCCGACGGCCGGCGGCCGCGCATCCTGGTGGCCAAGATGGGCCAGGACGGCCACGACCGCGGCCAGAAGGTGATCGCCACGGCGTTCGCCGACATCGGCTTCGACGTCGACGTGGGTTCGTTGTTCTCCACACCGGATGAGGTGGCCCGCCAGGCCGCCGACAACGATGTGCACGTGGTCGGGGTGTCCTCGCTGGCCGCCGGGCATCTCACCCTGGTGCCCGCGCTGCGCGATGCGCTGGCCGAGGTGGGCCGCCCCGACATCATGATCGTGGTCGGCGGTGTCATCCCGCCGGGCGACTTCGACGAACTGTACGAGGCCGGGGCGAACGCGATCTTCCCGCCGGGCACGGTGATCGCGGACGCCGCGATCGGCCTGCTGCACAAGTTGGCCGACCGGCTCGGCTACCAGCTGACCTAGTGGCTCCCACCGTCGGAGAACTCGCCGCGGCGGTCCGGGCCGGCGACCGCGCGGCGCTGGCCCGCGCGATCACCCTGGTCGAGTCGACCAGGCTCGATCATCGCGACCAGGCCCAGCAGTTGCTGCTGGAACTCATGCCCGATGCGGGTACGGCGCAACACATCGGCATCACCGGTGTGCCGGGGGTCGGTAAGTCCACCGCCATCGAGGCCCTCGGCATGTATCTCATCGCGGCCGGGCACCGGGTCGCAGTGCTTGCGGTCGACCCGTCCTCGACCCGCACCGGCGGGTCGATCCTGGGCGACAAGACCCGGATGGCTCAGCTCGCGGTCCACCCGGACGCCTACATCCGGCCCTCGCCGACGTCGGGCACGCTCGGCGGGGTCGCCAAGGCCACCCGTGAAACCATCGTTTTGCTGGAGGCGGCGGGTTACGACGTCATCCTGGTCGAGACGGTGGGTGTTGGGCAGTCCGAGGTCACCGTCGCGAACATGGTGGATTCGTTCGTCTTCCTCACCCTGGCCCGCACCGGTGATCAGCTGCAGGGGATCAAGAAGGGTGTGCTCGAGCTCGCCGACGTCATCGTGGTGAACAAGGCCGACGGCGCGCATGCCGTCGAGGCCAAGAAAGCCGCGCGTGAACTCACCGGGGCCATCCGGCTCATCTACCCTCGTGAAACCCTTTGGCGCCCACCGGTACTCACCATGAGCGCGTTGGAGGGCGTGGGGCTCGACGAGTTGTGGGACACGGTGCTGCGACACCGCCGGGTGCTCACCGAGGCCGGCGAGTTCGAGGCCCGCCGCCGGACACAGCAGGTGGACTGGACCTGGTCGATGGTGCGCGACACGGTGCTGGACCGGGTGATGTCGGATCCACGGGTCCGCGGCCTGCGCGCCGAGGTCGAGCGTCAGGTGCGCGACGGGGAACTCACCCCGGCCTTGGCGGCGCAGCGGATCCTGGACGCCGCCGAGGGGCGCTAACGAATAGGTAACACATGGAAGATTTGCCGGGGTTGCAGGTAAATTCGATTGTGTGAGCGATCACGACCAGGAGCGCAGCGACGCGCTCCCACCCGGCGTTCAGGGCGCGGCGGACGCGAACTTCACCCGCACTCTGCAGGGATTCGCGCGGCTGTTCCCGCACCGCAGGCTCGGTGGCGGCGCACTGGCGATCTACCGGAACGGGGAGCCGCTGGTCGACGTGTGGACCGGCTACGCCGACCGGGCGGGCACCCGGCATTGGACCGCCGACACCGGGACCATGGTCTACTCGGTCACCAAGGGGATGGCCTCGACCGTCATCCACCGCCTGGTCGACCGCGGACTGCTCGATTACGACACACCGGTATGCGCGTACTGGCCGGAGTTCGCCGCCAACGGCAAGGCGGCGATCACGGTCCGCGAGCTGATGGCGCACCGCGCGGGCCTGTCCCAGCTCAACGGCGTGACCATGGCCGAGCTGCTCGACCACCGGGTGATGGAATCGCGGGTCGCGGCCGCATCGGTGAATGCGCTGCTCTACGGCAAACCCGCCTATCACGCGCTGACCTACGGCTGGCTGATGTCGGGCCTGGCCCGCTCCGTGACCGGCAAGGACATGCGGGAGTTGTTCCGCACCGAGCTGGCCGAACCGCTGGGGACCGACGGCCTGCACCTGGGCCGCCCGCCCGCGGGCGCGCCGACCGGGGTGGCGCAGATCCTGTTCCCGCAGGGGACGTGGCCCAACCAGGTGTTCGACTTCGTCGCGCCCAGATTGGCCGCGCTGCCGTTCTCCCGAGGATTCGGGTCGATCTACCTGCCGGGGATCATGTCACTGGTCCGCGGCGACGCCCCGTTGCTCGACACCGAGGCTCCCGCGGTCAACGGCGTGGCCACGGCGCGGGGGCTGGCCAGAATGTACGGCGCGATCGCCAATGGCGGGATGTTCGAGGGCGTGCGCTACCTCTCCCCGGAGACCGCGGCGGGCCTGACCGGTCGGCCCAGCCTCTCGCCCGACCGCAATCTCGTGGTGCCGCTGGCTTTTCATCTCGGCTATCACGCGGTGCCGTTCGGGGTGATGGCGGGCTTCGGCCACGTCGGGCTGGGTGGCTCGGTCGGGTGGGCCGACCCGGCCAGCGGGTTGGCGATCGGATTCGTGCACAACCGGTTGCTGACCCCGATGGTGCTCGATATGGCGGCGTTCGTCGGCCTCAACGCGTTGATCCGCGCGGACGTGGCGCGCGGGCGCACGCGTGGTTTCGTCCCGGTGCCCGATCTCGGGGCGCCGCCGTTCGGGGTGTCCAAGCCGGTCGCCGGCTGAGGCAACCGGAACGGACCGGAAGCCTCAGCGTCTGCTCGGGGTCAGCCAACGTGTCTTGATCCGCCAGGAGTGCGCGGCCGCGAGGGCGAACATCGCACCGCAGATGCAGGCGAAGACCCACACCAGGCGGCCGTTCTCGATCGGCTGCAGTTGCGGGACGAATGCCGTCACGATGCGCACCAGGCACGCGAGGATCCCGCTCACCGATGCGAACAGATAGATGTTGGCCACCCGGCGCGAGCGCGGGTCCTTCCGCAGGATCAGAATCGCCCGGAGACCGTAGGACAGCAGATAGATCAGGATGCCGCAGAGCAACAGCCAGTAGACGTTGAGCCAGAAATCGGTGCGCACCTGGAAGAAATCGGGGCCGTAGATCGCCGCACCGTTGCCCAGGGAGAAGGCGGCCAGCAACAGCGGAATGCAGACCGTCGCCGGACGCTCGACGTACTGCTTGAACGAGTGTTGCATGGCGTGGTCATCCTGCAACCGGCCCAGCGTGTTGTAGACCACGGCCGACGCCGCCACGATGTAGCAGTCGTGGCCGATGTAGTCCTCGACGTTCCACTTGCCGGTCAGGTGGTAGAGCACCTGACCGATGGTTTCGGACGCCCACGGTGACATCAGCAAAACCGCGAGGCCCTGAAGGGCGATGTTGAGGGTCGCGGCGACCTCCCACCGGCAGGTCCAGGTGACCCGCCTGATCCACAGGCTCCACCCGATGCACAGCAATGTGATGCAGATGAGGATCGCTACGGACATAAGACTTCGCCTTGGGCAGGGATTTGCATTTTCAGCAAATAGTACGGCTACAGCGGTGGGGCGTCCGGGCGAAGGGTCAATTCGGACATCTTCTTGCGTCGGTTCACCCGGGTGGCGGTCTCGACCGGGGCGACCATCAGGGGAGAGGATTCCAGGTAGTGCCAGACCTCCTGGCGGCTCATCAGGCCGAACCTGATCTGCAGGTCGGGATAGCTGAGCCGGAATCGATCCGAGACCTGCCGCAGTTCCTCGGCGTTGGGATAGTCGGCTTCCTTGATGCGCCGGTAATAGGTGCTGCTGGACACCCCGAGGGCGGTGTAGATCGCCTTCGCGTCGATCTCACCGTCGAGCAGGTAGTCCAGCAGGGCTTTAAGCTGCCTGCCGTTCTCATCGGTGCGTGGCACCACAACACCTTAAACCCCGGTCTCTGATCCGGGTAGGGCGAACCGCCCAGAATGCGGATGCTCCGGAATTGGCAGCAGAGTCAGACTTTTGGCATGCCTCTCCCAAATTTGGGACAGTTTGGCTACCGTTGGGTTATGGCTGCTCCCATCCTCACCGGGTCGTCCGGTGCGACCTGCTGGATCACCGACCACCACGCCGCCACGCCGGCGCAGGCGGCGGACATGGCGACAATCCCGACCTCACTGGCCGAAGACCTGGTCGGCGAGCTCGACGGTGCGCGCGAGGCACTGGGATGCAGCACCGCCGAGATCCTGACCGCGGCCCTGAGCCGCACGGTCGCGCGGTCGATCGGCGACGGCACGCTGATCGTCGACCTCGACATCGAGGGCACCCCGCGGGTGGCCGTACCGTGCATTACGCGTCGGGACCTCTCTGGCGCGGAATTGCTCGCCGCCACGCGCTCGGGAGTCACCGGGTCCGCTGGCGGCCGATATCCACGGGCCGATGTCCGGCTCGGATTCGGTGAACGGGCCGCCGCTTCCGACACGCACGTCCTGGCCGTTCAGGTGCGGCGCGACGGCGATAGGGCCCTGCGGGTGGACTGGCGGTTCGACACCCGCAGCTTCGACCGCTACACGGTCGAGGAACTGGCCGAACAGTTCCCCCTCGCCC
This sequence comes from Mycobacterium sp. NPDC003449, assembly GCF_053588415.1. Classification (NCBI taxonomy): domain Bacteria; kingdom Bacillati; phylum Actinomycetota; class Actinomycetes; order Mycobacteriales; family Mycobacteriaceae; genus Mycobacterium; species Mycobacterium sp. NPDC003449. The sequence continues at coordinate 47 of NZ_JBSFPX010000301.1, read as the reverse complement.
TGATCGAGGTCACCTCCGGATAGGCCCGCCATCCCCGATTTGCAAGG
>NZ_JBSFPX010000300.1:0-5741 GCF_053588415.1 Mycobacterium sp. NPDC003449 | reverse complement strand
CCATCGCCGTCGATGACGGTATCGCTATGGGGCACAACGGGATGTTGTACTCCTTACCGTCACGGGATCTCATTGCCGACTCCATCGAGTACATGGTTGAGGCCCACAAAGCGGACGCATTGGTGTGCATTTCGAACTGCGACAAAATCACGCCAGGCATGCTCATGGCGGCACTGCGGCTGAATGTGCCGACGGTGTTCGTTTCGGGCGGTCCGATGGAGGGCGGTCGCGCGACCATGGTCGATGGTCGAGTCAGGACCGGACTCCATTTGATCGATCCGATGAGTGGGGCCGCCGATACTGCCGTCTCCGACGAAGATCTGGCGCGCATCGAGGAGGCCGCATGTCCGACCTGTGGATCGTGTTCGGGCATGTTCACCGCCAACTCGATGAACTGCTTGGTCGAGGCGTTGGGACTTGCGTTGCCTGGGAACGGTTCGGTGCTCGCGACGCATACGGCACGAAAGGTGCTCTACGAGAGGGCAGGCGCCACGATCGTCGAGTTGACCAAGCGGCATTACCATGCCGGAGACGTTTCGGTCCTGCCGCGCGCCATCGCTTCCCGCGAGGCGTTCCAGAACGCGATGGCGATGGATGTCGCGATGGGCGGGTCAACCAACACCGTGCTGCACCTACTCGCGGCGGCACATGAGGCCGAACTCGACTTCGCCCTATCCGAGATCGACGGAATCTCGCGACGGGTTCCGTGTCTGTGCAAGGTCGCCCCTAACGGTTCCTATCTGATGGAGGACGTTCATCGTGCGGGAGGCATCCCAGCAATCCTCGGGGAATTGCGACGCGCGGGGCTGCTTTCCGAGAAGGTGCACGCCGTGCATTCGCTAACCCTCGACAACTGGCTCGATACTTGGGATATCCGAGGTTCAGCCTCGAGCGCCGAAGCTGTCGAGCTGTTCCACGCCGCGCCAGGTGGACGGCGTAGTTCCGTCGCGTTTTCGCAGTCTGAGCGTTGGGAGAGCCTGGATCTCGATGCGGCGGCCGGGTGTATCCGCGACGTCGCGCACGCGTATTCCCCTGACGGCGGCTTGGCCATCCTGTCCGGCAATCTGTCTCCCGCCGGTTGCGTCGTGAAGACGGCTGGCATTGATGAGAGCCTCTGGAATTTCACCGGACCCGCTGTTGTGGTGGAATCGCAGGAGGAGGCGGTCAGCGCGATCCTCGGAGGGCGCGTCGAGCCGGGGGCCGTCCTCGTCGTGCGATACGAGGGGCCGCGTGGCGGTCCGGGAATGCAGGAGATGCTGTATCCGACTTCATTCCTCAAGGGGCGAGGCTTGGGCAGCGTGTGTGCACTGGTTACCGACGGGCGGTTCTCCGGAGGGAGTTCAGGGCTGTCGATAGGCCACGTTTCGCCCGAGGCCGCCGCAGGCGGCCCGATCGCGCTGGTGCGCGACGGCGACCGGATTGACATCGACATTCGGGCCAGGACGATCACTCTTGATGTGTCTGAGGAGGAAATGGAATGCCGGCGCCAGATCGTTGCGGCGTCAGGGGGGTATCGCCCACAGGCCCGGGTGCGTGCGGTGTCGACGGCGCTTCGTGCCTACGCATCGCTTGTGACCTCCGCCGATCGCGGCGCGATTCGCGATGTCGACGCGCAATTCAGGGATTACGCAGTGCGATCGGGGGGTTCGCCGATGCCAGAAGCTCGACGGTGAGGAACTTCAGCGGTGTCGAGCCGATGTTCTCCAGATCGTGGAGCAGAAACTCGCCCGCGCCGAAGGTGTAGAAGCGGGTCTCGCCGGCTTCATAGTGAACCTCGCGGGTGGTGGGTGCGGCTGCGCGACGGATCAAAATAAGGCTACCCTTACCTAAGAACGTATCGAAGAGGTGAGGATATGACGGAGCAGAAGGCGTCGCGTGGGCTCGAAGGGGCACTGGTCAGGTTGTGGCGTGGTGCCGACTACGAGTTGACGGTCACCGGGCGCACCGAGCTCACGCCGAACTATCTGCGGCTGCACTTCGACGCCCACCGGCTGCTGGCCGAGCGGCGCCTGCACCCCACGATGTGGGTGCGGGGCTGGTTTTCCCGCACTGGAACATCGGACCGGGCCAGGGCGCATCAGCGCGGCTACACGCTGGTCAATCCGGATCCGGCGGCCGGCACCGTGGACATCGACTTCTCCATGCACGACGGGGTCGCGACCGGGTGGGCGGCGGCGGCCCGACCCGGTGACGTGCTCGACGTGACGGTGCTCGGCAGCGACTTCGCCCTGCCCGAGCCGGCGCCGGCCGGATATGTCATCGTCGGCGACACCGCATCGCTGCCCGCGATCAACTCCCTGCTCGACGCGATCGGGGACACCCCGGCGCGGGTGTTCCTGGAAGCCGGTCACGACGACGACCGCGAACTGCCGGTCGGCCACGGCGCCGAGATCACCTGGGTGGACCGCGACGCGGAGGGGCTGCTGGCCGCGGTGAGCGCGTCGGCCTTCGACGCCGCCGACCACTTCGGTTGGGTGGCCTGCAACAACCGGACGACGCGGGCGGTGGCCAAGCTCTTCCGCGAGGAGTACAACATCCCGCGCCGGTCGATCAAGGCGCAGGCCTACTGGGTGGCCTGAGCTCCGACCACGAGCGGCGCCACGAACTCGGTGAGCATGGCGCGTTCGTCGGCCTCATCGGTGCCGGGGAACACCAGCATCGACACCAGCACCCGGACCAGCCATCTGGCCCGCCTGCCGACATCCTCGCCGCCGGTCCCCAGCGATCGCACGAAACCTTCGACGAGCGTCCGGATCACCTCGGAGTGCTCGGCCATCTCGCCGCCGATCGGGGGTGACGCGCTGGCGAACCATGAGGACAACGCCGGGCTCTGCCGAACCGCCCGCAACGCGGTGAGGACGCCCTCGATCAACCGTTGTGACGGGTCGGTCAGACCGGCGACCTGCAGCGTCAGGTCCTCGTAGAGCCGCCGCGCCTCGCGGTGCACATACGCGGTGTAGAGCGCATCCCGGTTCTCGAAGTACCGGTACAGGGTGGCTCGGGAACACCCTGCGGCCGAGGCGATTTCGTGCATGCCGACGGCGGCCGCGTCTTTGCGGGTGAACAGTTCGCCGGCCGCCTCGAGGATGCGGTCGGCTGCCACCTCGGTGCGGCGGGCGGCCAGCCAGTCGCGGCTCATCACCGCCCCGGCCGGAACGGGACCGACAGCGGCCTGCGCACATAGCTGCCGCCCGCCCACACCACCGCATCCAGATCGACCTCGAAATCCGGGTGACGCGAGAGTAATTCGGTCAACGCCACCCGGGACTGCATGCGGGCCGCCGCCGCGCCCAGGCAGAAGTGGGCACCGTGGCTGAAGGTCAGGATGTTGCGCGGTTGCCGCTGGATGTCGAGTTCGGCGGCGTCGGACCCGAATTCGCGTTCATCGCGATTTCCCGACCCGTACAGCAGCAACGTCTTGCGTCCCGCCGGGATGGTGGTGTCGCCGACGGTGACGTCCCGGGTGGTGGTGCGGGCCAGGCCTTGGACCGGGGAGGTCAGCCGGAGGAACTCGTCGACGGCATCGGGGATCGCCCCGGGATCGTCGGCCAGCAACCGCCGTTGATCGGGGTGCTGGTGCAGCAGTTGTACTGCGCCGCCCAGCATTCCGGTGGTGGTGTCATTGCCGCCGGTGACCATGGTGAAGGTGAACGCCAGGATCGACAGGGTGCCCGCCATATCGGAGTCGCCGTCGCCTTCCCCGGCAACCCCGGCGGCGACCAGGTGCGAGATGGTGTCGTCACCCGGTTCGCGGCGGCGCCGCTCGATGAGCTCGGCGAAGTACCCCATCATCGAGGCCACCGCCTCGCCGACGGCGCCCGCGGCGGCAGCGACGCCACCCTCGGCCGCATTGGCCGCGACGATGGCCTCGGTCCAGCCGTCGAACCGGGCCCGATCCTCCTCGGGTACCCCGAGATAGTGCGCGACCACCATCGACGGCAGCGGTTTGAACAGTTCGGTGACGATGTCTCCGCCGCCGTCGGCCCGGAGTCGCTCGAGCCGCTCGATCACGAACTCGCGCACCTTCGGCTCGACCGTCTCGACCTGGCGCGGGGTGAACCCGCGCGACACCAGCTTGCGGAACCGGGTGTGCACGGGCGGGTCCTGCATGACAAACGGCGGATTCTCGGTCAGCCCGATCGCCTCCAGCTCGCCGTAGTTCACCGTCAGGCCCTGGGCCGAGGAGAACGTCTCGTGGTCGCGGGCGGCGGCCCAGATATCGGCGTGCCGGGACAGCACGTAGTAGTCGAGTTCGGGGTGGCCGTCGGGCACGACGTGGTGCACCGGATCGTGGTCGCGCAGCGCCGCGTACATGGCCCACGGGCTGGCCCAGGTGTCGGCGCCGGCGAGGGTGAAAGCGGCGTGAGACAAATCTGCTGTCATGTCTTATGTCTACGACAGTGGACGCATAAGTGTCAATGGAGCGATGTCATCGATTCGGATGCTCGCACTAGGCTCGGCCCGTGAGCTCCCCCTATCCGCCGCAGTCGCCCGCCGAGACGCCGACCTGCTACCGGCATCCGGACCGGCAGACCTACGTCCGGTGCACCCGGTGCCAGCGCTACATCTGCCCGGAGTGCATGCGGGCGGCCGCGGTCGGTCACCAATGCGTCGAATGCGTCAACGAGGGCGCCAAATCGGTGCAGGCACCGCGCACCCAATTCGGCGGGGTCGCGCGCTCGGGGGCGCCGGTACTCACCTACGCCCTGATCGCGGTGAACGTGCTGATGTTCGTGGCGCAGATCGGGTCGGGCAACCTGGAACGCGAACTCACCCTGTGGGCGCCGGGGATCGCCGCGCAGGACCAGTACTACCGGCTGGTGACCTCGGCGTTCCTGCATTACGGGGCCATGCACCTGCTGTTCAACATGTGGGCGCTGTACGTGGTGGGGCCGCCGCTGGAAGCCTGGCTGGGCCGGCTGCGATTCGGGGTGCTCTACGCGTTGAGCGGGCTGGGCGGCTCGGTGCTGGTCTACCTGATCTCACCGCTGAACACCGCGACGGCGGGCGCGTCGGGCGCCATCTTCGGCCTGTTCGGGGCGATCTTCGTGGTGGCCCGCAAGCTCAACCTCGACGTGCGCTGGATCGCCGCCGTCGTCGGCCTCAACCTGGCGTTCACCTTCATCGGGCCGGCCCTCGGCGCGGGCTCGATCAGCTGGCAGGGCCACGTCGGCGGCCTGGTCACCGGCGCGCTGGTGACCGCCGCATTCGTCTACGCCCCGAAAGCCCGGCGCGCCGCCGTCCAGGCCGGTGTCTCGGTGGCGGTGACGCTGCTGTTCGCCGCACTGATCTGGTGGCGCAGCGCCGATCTGCTCAGCCAATGGGGGATGGGTTAGACCGCCCTCAGATCGCTGCGCCTGGGTTGAGGATGTTGCCGGGGTCCAGCGCCCGCTTGATCCGCTGATTCAGCTCGACCGCATCGGGCCCGATCTGGCTGGCCAGCCACGGTTGTTTGAGCCGGCCGACGCCGTGCTCACCGGTGATGGTGCCGCCGAGTCCGACCGCGAGTTCCATGATTTCGCCGAACGCTTGTTGGGCTCGTTGGGTCATGGCGGTGTCGGTGGGGTCGAAGACGATCAGTGGGTGGGTGTTGCCGTCGCCGGCGTGGGCGATCACTGAGATCAGGACGTCGCGGTGGGCGGCGATCTTGGCGACCCCGGCCACCAGGTCGGCGAGTGCGGGTAGTGGTACTCCGACGTCCTCCAGCAGCAACGTGCCTTTGGCTTCGACGGCCGGGATGG
>NZ_JBSFPX010000299.1:0-5777 GCF_053588415.1 Mycobacterium sp. NPDC003449 | reverse complement strand
GCTGAATACGCGGGTTCGATTCCCGTCATCGGCTCCACGTTGAGCAGTGAGTACATTGCCCGACCACTTCTGCGGCAAGGGGCTCGTACCGTGCCTGTACCGCGTTAACGCCGTTAGAGAAGACCTGCCGGAGACGGTCGCAACTCGAACTGTCGCCCACATAAGTCCGATATAATCACACTAAGTCGGACTAACGCCGACGCTAGTCCGAGTTAGGGGCGCCATGGCAGGCAGTGGTCCGGCTTGGCCTGCGCACTCCCACGAACAGCGCTCGTGGTCGCAAAGCCAGCGGGGAGGCACCCGCGAGGACAGGACCCTTCGCTCCATCGCGGTATCCCTACCTCCAATGATCGCCGAGCAGGACGTGTACCTCGACGCCGAGTTGGTTGTCGAGCTCGAGTCGGCTATCAGTGAAATCTCCATGCTGGACACCACGTTCGGGGCAGACCTTGCCGCACTCGGCACCTTGCTGCTGCGTACCGAGTCGGTCGCGTCATCCAAGATCGAACGCATCGAGGCAAGCCTGGATGACTACGCCCGCGCGCTGCATGGAATCCGATCCAACCCCAGCGCAGTGTCGATGGTCGGGGCCACCGCCGCCCTTGACGCCATGATCACCGCCGTCGGTCGGAACGCAGACATCTCCTTATCTGCGATCACCACCGCTCACCAAGCGCTCATGCGACACGATCCGCAGGAGGCGCCCAGTGCCGGGCAATTGCGAGATGTCCAGAACTGGATAGGCGGAAGCGACCACTCGCCGCGCGACGCGCTCTACATACCGCCTCCACCCGAGACGGTGCGGATCTATATGACCGATCTTCTCCGGTTTGCGAACCGGAATGACCTTCCGGTCCTCGCCCAAGCCGCGGTCGCGCACGCCCAGTTCGAGTCGATCCACCCCTTCACGGATGGCAACGGCCGCATTGGCCGCGCGCTGATCAACAGCATCCTCCGACGACGCGGTGCGACGACGCGGGTGGTTGTACCGTTGGCGTCCGCATTGGTTGCACATCGCGACCGCTACTTCAGCGTCCTGAACACCTACCGCGAGGGCGATCTGAGGCCGCTGATCCTGACCTTCGCCCGATCGTCGCGGATCGCGGCGGTCGAATCGCGTCGTACCGCAACTCGTCTGGCGGAGATCCCAGCCCAATGGCGTGACATGGTCGGGGCCGTCCGAAGCGACAGCGCCGCAATGAAACTGCTCAGCTTGTTGCCATCGCAACCTATCGTTTCGGCGGAAGACGTCCTACCTCAAATCGATGCGCCGCGGAGCAGCGTGTTCGCCGCGATCAATCGACTGCACCAGGACGGCGTACTGCGGGCGATGACCGATCGCAAACGCGATCAAGTCTGGGGAGCGAGTTTGGTCCTCGACGAGCTCGACGACCTGGGCCGGCGAATCGAACGCGAAAGTAGTTGAACAAGGCAATAGTTGACGAGCCGACCCGGTCAGCCGCCGACCAATCGCCCGCCGGATATTGACGCCCCGTCCTATCCTCAGTGAAGCGTTACCAGCGACAGCGGGGTGTCGGATGACGGCACAACTGACTTGCCGGGCATGCGGCCACGAGCCGCGAACAGGTGCCCGGTTCTGCGATGCCTGCGGTGCGCCGGTTGAGAAGCCCAAGCCCGCCGAATACAAGCAGGTGACCGTCTTGTTCGCCGATGTCGTGCGGTCGATGGACATCGCTGCTCGGCTCGGCGCCGAACGTCTTCGCGAGATCATGACCGAGCTGTTCAACCGCTCGGCGAGCGTGGTGCAGCGCTACGGCGGCACCGTCGACAAGTTCACCGGTGACGGCATCATGGCGCTGTTCGGAGCTCCGGTCGCCTTGGAGGATCACGCTTTTCGTGCCTGCCTGGCCGCACTGGAGATCCAGCATTCGACCGGCCAACTCGCCGCGGAAGTCCAGGCGCACGACGGTATCGCGCTTCGCCTGCGGGTCGGGCTCGATTCCGGCCAGGTCATCGCAGGCGACTTCGGCGCCGGCTCGATGAGCTACACCGCGATCGGCGATCACGTCGGCATGGCGCAGCGGATGGAGTCCGCGGCGCCCCCTGGTGGGGTGATGCTCAGTGAATCCACCGCGCACGCGGTGCGGGACCGCGTGATCCTCGGCGAACCCGAGGAAGTGCAGGTCAAGGGCTTTGACCGACCGCTGCGCGCACACCTGCTGCACCGCGCGAAACCGCAGCACGGTGTCGACACCGGCAAGTCGCCGCTGGTCGGCCGGCGATGGGAACTCGCCGCCATCGAAGCCATCCTGGACCGGGCCGTCCGTGGACACGGTTGCGTCGTCGGCCTGACTGGGCCGCCCGGCATGGGCAAGACCCGCCTGGTCCAGGAGGTGGTGACGATGGCCGCGACGCGCGGCGTCGAGGTGTACTCCACCTTCTGCGAGTCACACACCAGTGAGGTCCAGTTCCATGCGATCGCCCGACTGCTACGCGCCGGGCTCGGGGTGGCCAACCTCGAACCGAGCGCGGCCCGCGAGAAGGTGAGAACGCAAGTACCGGAAGCCGATCCGCAGGATCTGCTGCTGCTCGACGACATGCTCGGCATCGCCGAGCCGGGCGTCGAGTTACCGGCGATCGATCCCGACGCCCGTCGACGCCGGCTCACCAAGTTGGTCAACGCCGCCTCCCTGGCCCGCACCAGCGCAGCGGTGTACGTGATCGAGGATGCGCACTGGATCGACGCGGTGAGCGAATCCATGCTCGCCGACTTCCTTCTGGTCACCCCGCAGACCCCGTCCCTGATGGTCATCACCTATCGGCCCGATTACACCGGCGTACTGGCCGGCCTGCCCGGCTCGCAGACCATCGCCCTTGCGCCGCTTGACGATGCGGAGACCACCAGGCTGATCACCGACTGGCTGGGCCCGGATCCGGAGGTCGCCGAACTGTCCAAGGCCATCGCCGCGCGGGCCGCCGGAAACCCGTTCTTCGCCCTGGAGATCGTGCGTGATCTCACCGAACGCGGGCTGCTGCATGGCGAACGCGGCGGATATGTGCTGCGGGGTGAACCCGCGTCGGTCAGCGTGCCTGCCACGCTGCAGGCGGCGATCGCGGCCCGCATCGACCGTCTCGAGCCGAATGCCAAACGCACCCTGACCGCCGCCGCGGTCATCGGATCCCACTTCACCGCCGACCTGTTGGCTCACCTGGATATCGAACCCAGCGTGGACGAGTTGATCGCATCCGGGCTGATCGACCAGATCAAGTTCACCCCACGCGCCGAGTTCGCGTTCCACCAACCGTTGATCCGCACCGTGGCCTACGAGTCGCAACTGCGCGCCGACCGAGCCGACCTGCACCGCAGGCTGGCGTCCGCCATCGAAACAGCCCGCCGCTCATCGGCCGACGAGAATGCGGCGCTGATCGCCGAACATCTCGAGGCGGCCGGCGACGCACGGGCCGCATACACCTGGCACATGCGGGCGGCCACCTGGTCCACCAACCGTGATGTGGCTGCGGCGCAGGTGAGTTGGGAACGTGCCCGCAAGATCGCCGACGGCCTACCGGAAGGCGACGAGGACGGGCTCGCCATGCGTATCGCCCCCCGAACGCTGTCGTGCGGAAACGCCTTCCGCGCCCACATCGACGTCTCCGGTGCCCGCTTCGACGAACTGCGCGAACTGTGCGAGGAAGCCGGCGGCAAAGCCTCCCTCGCCATCGCGATGACCGGTCTGATCGGCGAACACTTTGTCCACGGCAGGGTGCACGACGGTGCGCTGCTGGCCTCCGAGCACACCACCCTGATCGACTCCCTCGGCGATCCGGCGTTGACAGTGGGGCTGTCCGTCGTGTCGATCGCGGCGATGGCCACCGTCGGCGATATGCGCGAGGTTCTGCGGCGCTCGCAACTCGTGATCGACCTCGCCGACGGCGACGTCGGCAAGGGCGCTGTCATTCTCGGGGCCCCGCTTGCGGCGGGCTACGCGTCACGCAGTGTCGGGCGGTGGGCACTTGGTCATACCGGGTGGCGGGATGACATCCAGCGGGCGGTCGCCATGGTGCAGGGTTCGGACTCGATGTCGGTCGGCGTGGCCATCACCTACGCCTACTGCATGGCGATCGGAAACGAAGTCCTGCTCCCCGACGACGACGCGTTGCGCACCATCGACGACGCGCTGGCCGACGCCGAACGGTCCGCCGATGACCTGGCGTTGGGGTTTGCGCTCATGACGAAGGGCGTCGCCCTGCTCTCACGCGGCGCCGAGCGTCGAGCCGAAGGGTTGAACCTGCTTCGGCAGGTGCGCGAAATGTGCCTCGCCGAGCAGTTCTACCTTGCCCACCGCCCGGTCCTCGACGCCTGGATCGCCTATTGGACGACGACGGGCGACTACGCGACGCTGCCCGCCCTGCGTGACGCGTACCGCGCCCTGTTCGACGACGGCCAGTTGGCGCATTGCATCGTCTCCAGCCAGTTCCTGGCGGAGACGCTGATCGCCCGAGACTCCGACGGGGACCTGCAGGAAGCGGCCACCGTGATCGACCGGTTGGCCGAGGTGGCGATCCTCGACGACTGGGTGACCCGCGACCTCACCCTGCTGCGGCTGCGCGCGCTGCTGGCCCGCGCGCGCGGCGAGGAAGACAGCTACCGCGATCTCCGGGACCAGTACCGGGAGATGGCCGCCCGCTTCGGTTTTGACGGGCACATGGCGCTGGCCGCCGCCATGGACTGACCGGCGCGCCGACGGGTGAGCGGGTAGCAGCACAGCCCGATCAACAACGCCGCGAAATGACCGATCGCGGTGAAGTTGATGTCGGCGATCAGCGCGGCACCGAGGTAGACGACAGCCGCGCCGAGGTAGAGCCAGCGCCACGGCCGCGGGATGCGATAGGCCAGCGCCGCACCCACCCCGGCCAGGAAGTAGCTGACCCCGATGTCGCGGCCATGTACCAGCCCTTCGGGGACCAGGTGCTCGCGGATCGCCAGGTACAGCAGGCCTTCACTGATGTAGGTGGCGACCACGTGCGCGGTCAAACCGATGATCAGCCAACGGATCTGGCCGAACCGGCGTTCGGCAGGGGCCAGGATGAGGGTGAACATCACCAGATACGGCGTCCAGTACCGGCCGTCGATCCAGATCAGGCTGGTGAACAGCACGTACAGCGGGTCGGTCTCCAGGTGGTGGATATTGGTCGAGCTGTCGACCAGCACCTCGTGCAGCTGTCGCTCGTGCAGTTGACGCTGGACGATCGTGGTGACCAGCAGGACCGCGAGCCATGAATAGGTCAGCGGTGCGCTGCGCACATAGCGCCACACCGCGGCCGGCCACGATCTCCACCGCACCGCACAAGTATGTCGCCGGCGCCGGGTCACTCAGCGCAGGTAGGTCTCGCCGCCCGACGGGTAGCCGCCGCCCTTGGTGGTGATGTGGACGTGGTCGTAGTGGCCGTAGCTGCCGGCCCGCGCGCCGCCGCCGGGTGTGTAGTAGGTGTCGCGCCAGATGCAGTCCTGCAGGCTGAACCGGTCGGCGTTCTTGAGGGCGTACGCCACGATCTCGTCACCGAGGGCGATGCCTGCCGAGCTGCTGGGGTTCGGGATCATCACGTCGAGCGCGAGACCGTTGGGATGCCAGCGCAGCGCATCCGGCCGCACCCCACCGATCTGCTGAACCTCGGGGAAGTCCGCGGTGATGCTGCGGGCGGCCAGGATGGTCTTGATCTGCAGGCCGCGTTCCGGGGCGAGTCCCACCGGCAGCAGCTGCGGGATGTTGATGACCCGCCACCGCGACGCCGTGGCGGGCTGCGTCGCGGCCACC
>NZ_JBSFPX010000298.1:0-5830 GCF_053588415.1 Mycobacterium sp. NPDC003449 | reverse complement strand
GGAGCTCAAGTGTGTTCGTGTTTTCATGCGTGTTGCGATGCGGAGGGGGGGGGGGGGGCGGGGGCCCGGGCGGCCAGCCGACGGGGTCGACGAAGGACACCAACCCGTCGCGTTCCAGCTCGGCGACGATGGTGTCGCCCCAGGCGATGTACCAGTCGAGGTTGACTCGGCGCTGCTCAAGGGTGAGCGGCTCGGGGATGCGTTCGGCCGGGTCGAGGGCGGCCTGTCCGGATCCCGTATCAACCGGGTATCCGCCCGCCCGCCACGCATCGGTTCCACCGGCCAGCGCCCGCACGACCCGCCGCGGCGCGTGCTCGGCCGCCGCCAGCCGGGCCAGCCGGCCGTCGCGCGAGGTGAACACGATCGCGGTGTCGGGTGCCACCGCGGCCAGGGTGCGCGGCAGCGACGACCGCCGCGCCACCACCGATCCCGGGATATGGTGCCGGACATGCACATACGGGCTAGCCGGTTCGAGGTCGATGACCAGCGGCCGCGGCTGCGGACCGTCGAGCAGGGCGGCCAGCCGGTCGGCGTCGACGACGGGTGCGGCTGCCTCGGCCGTGGTCTGCACGGCTCCGGCAGCGCCGGTGATCAGGTGATCGTCAGGCCCGGGGAGATACACCGACACATCGGGCAGGCCGAGCTGGATCAGCCAGCTCGCGGTGGTCCTGGCCCGCACTCCGTCGGCATCGTCGAACAGGATCACCCGTCCGTTACGGCTGCCGATGTGAAAGTCGGTCTTCTGGACCAACTGGCCGCCGGGAACCGGACGGAAACCGTCGAGGTGCCCGGTCCTGAACTCCTCGTCGGTGCGCACGTCGAACAGGTACAGCGAACGCTCGGCGGCACCGACCAGCGCTTCGTCCAACTCGGCACGGCTGATCTCGCGCACGCCGAACCGCTCGCCGATGGCGCGGGCGGCGGCCACCGCACGGATCCGGTTGTCCTGACTCGGGGCGGCCGCTACCGCATCGTCGCCGCGGGCCGGCTCATAACCGGCGAGCAGCCAGGCGGTGGTGCCGTTCTCCAATGACACCACCGGATTGGGGAACCCCGCGTTAATCAGCGTCTGGGCGCCGATGATGGCGCGGGTGCGGCCCGCGCAGTTGACCACCACCTGGGTGGTGGGGCGCCGCACCTGGTCGAAGGCCCGGTACAGCAGTTCCGGACCGGGGGCGTCGATGCCACCGGGGATGCTGATCGCCTGGTATTCATCGAACGGGCGGGTGTCGAAGATGACGATGTCCTCCCCGGCATCGATCTTCGCTTTGAGCGCCTCGGCGGTGAGTCGCGGTGTGTCATAACGGCGTTCGACATATTCACCGAGGGCCTTGCTCAGCGAGCTGAAGTTGGTGATCAGGTGGTACCCGGCCGATACCCAGGCGGCGTTGCCGCCGTCGAGCGTCCACACCTGGGTGTAGCCGATCGCGCGGGCCAGCCCGGCGGCCCACTCGGACAATCCCTCGTCGTCCGCGGTGACCACGACGGGGACGTTGAGCCGGGGCGCCAGACCCGGCAACCGCAGCTCCACCTCGCTGGCCGGTACCGGCACCGCGACGGAGATGTGGCCGCCGGTATAGGCATCGCCCTCGCTGACATCGACCAGCACCAGATCCGCCCGCGCCTCCAGTTGCGCGCGCAGTTCGGCGACGGTGATCGTGGTGGCGTGGCGTTCGCGCGGCTGCGCGGACGCCGCCCCCTCGACGGAAAGTGTCATCGCTGCTCCTTCATCGGTGCCCCTGCACAGCGTGGGTTTCGAGGTGTCGGGAAGCAACGGCAATCGGCTACCAGGACCGTGTAGCTCCGCTTAACGATCGGAAAGCTCACTGCCCAACGGCCTTTCGTCAGGTCCCGACGACAGTGCGATCGCCGCCGTTGCGGAGGCGGTGCCGACGTCGGACAATGCGATCATGACCTCACCGCAACCGCACCAGACCGACACGACGCCCGCACTGGCCCCGATCGCGCCGAAACTCACCGAACTGGCCGAATCGCTCGGGGTCAAGTCGGTGTTGGTGATGCGCTCCGAACCGGACTCGATGGTGGTGGCGGCGACGGCGGGCGAGGCCACCAGGCACTACACCGTCGGCGCGGCGGGAAAGAAGGCCGGCGACGATGACGGCAGGGCACCGCTGTACTGCGAACGGGTGGTCGACACCGATGACGCGCTGTTCGTCCGGGATTCGCGGACCGATCCCACGTTCGCGGGTAACGAGGACGAAACCGAGTTCGGTCTGCACAACTACCTCGGGTTGGCCGTCCACGACGCGCAGGGCGATGTCGTCGGGACGGTCTGCGTCCTCGATGACAGCGCGCGGGAGTACTCCGAGGAACAGCGGGCCGAGCTGGAGAAGGTGCGCGCCGACGTCGAGAAGATCGTGCGGGGCGACGGGACCGCACTGCAGACGCCGTAGGAACCCTATTTTTCGTCGATCCTGGCCACGATCGCGCGGGCCATGGTGTCGGCCTGGTCGACGATATCGTCGCCGCACGCCCAGGTTTCGACGATCACATTGGCGGCCGCCGACATCGCATGGTGACATCCCCCACCGACCGAACCCTCCGGGGTGGACATCTGGCCGATCGAGGAGTCGGTGGCGGTGACCTCGCCGACGGTCCACCGCAACGGCAGGTTCTGCGAGTCGTAGGTCACGATCGACCCCACGCAGCCATCCCAGATCTCGCGGGAGGCGTCGAAGAAATTCCTCGCCCTGTCTGCCGACGGATAGAGCACCACGGCCTGTTCGAGCCAGTGCGGGTTGTCCGCACCGGGTTCACGCACGATCTGGTCGCGGACCGCCGTCCACCCGCTGTCGCCGTACACCAGCTCCTGCGCACCGAACGCAGCGCCGAGACAGTCGATATCGGACACCGCGGCGGAGTTGTCGTTCAGCTCGGTGAAATCTGCGTTGACCTCGAGGTCGGAGGACCCGACGATGTCGTTGAGGCGGTTGACGGGGATCAGCAGGCCGTCGAGGTCGGATTCGGCCAGCGTGGACTCGAACTTGGGGGCGTCGGGGTCCCGCAGCACCGTGCCACCGACCGTGCTGACGCATCCCGACAGCAGCCCCGAGGCGATCACGGCGGCCCCCGCCGCGGCGAGCCTGGTCCAGTTGGTCCTGGTGGCCATGTGCTCATTGTCGCCGACCAGGCCCACCTTCGGGGCTACTTCTTGGCCTTGTCACCCGCGGCGTCGGTGGACAGTGCCGCGACGAAGGCCTCCTGCGGAACATCAACGCGTCCAATCGTCTTCATCCGCTTCTTGCCCTCCTTCTGCTTCTCCAGCAGCTTGCGCTTGCGGGTGATGTCACCGCCGTAGCACTTGGACAGCACATCCTTGCGGATCGCCCGGATATTTTCTCTGGCAATGATTTTGGAACCGATGGCGGCCTGCACGGGTACCTCGAACTGCTGGCGCGGAATGAGTTCCTTGAGTTTGGTGGTCATCTTGTTGCCGTAGGCCGACGCCGAATCCTTGTGCACGATCGCACTGAACGCGTCGACCGCCTCACCCTGCAGCAGAATGTCGACCTTCACCAGGTCGGACTCCTGCTCACCGGCGTCCTCGTAGTCCAGGCTCGCGTACCCGCGGGTACGCGATTTCAGCGAGTCGAAGAAGTCGAAGATGATCTCGCCCAGCGGCATGGTGTAGCGCAGCTCGACGCGCTCGGGCGACAGGTAGTCCATTCCGCCGAGCTCACCGCGCCGGGACTGGCACAGCTCCATGATGGTTCCGATGAACTCGCTGGGCGCGATGATGGTCGTCTTGACCACCGGCTCGTGCACCTCGCGGACCTTGCCGTCGGGCCAGTCCGAGGGGTTGGTCACGACGATCTCGGAGCCATCGTCCTTGATGACGCGGTAGACGACGTTGGGCGAGGTGGAGATGAGGTCGAGGTTGAACTCGCGCTCCAGACGCTCACGGGTGATCTCCATGTGCAGCAGCCCCAGGAACCCGCACCGGAATCCGAACCCGAGCGCCACCGAGGTCTCGGGCTCGTAGGTCAGGGCCGCATCGTTGAGCTGCAGCTTGTCCAGTGCGTCGCGCAGCACGGGATAGTCCGAGCCGTCCACCGGGTACAGCCCCGAGTACACCATCGGCTTGGGTTCGCGGTAGCCGGTCAGGGCCTCGGTGGCGCCGCGGCGGGCCGTGGTGACGGTGTCACCGACCTTGGACTGCCGGACGTCTTTCACGCCGGTGATCAGGTAGCCGACCTCCCCCACCCCGAGGCCGGCGCTGGCCTTCGGTTCCGGCGAGACGATGCCGACCTCCAGCAGTTCATGGGTGGCGCCGGTGGACATCATGGCGATTTTCTCGCGGGGGGTGATCTTGCCGTCGACGACGCGGACGTAGGTGACCACGCCGCGGTAGATGTCGTAGACCGAGTCGAAGATCATCGCGCGGGCGGGAGCGTCGGCGTCACCGGTGGGCGGCGGCACCTGGCGCACCACCTCGTTGAGCAGTTCGACGACGCCCTCGCCGGTCTTGCCCGACACCCGCAGCACATCCGACGGTTCGCAGCCGATGATGTGGGCGAGTTCGCCGGCGTAGCGCTCCGGGTCGGCGGCCGGCAGGTCGATCTTGTTGAGCACCGGGATGATCGTCAGGTCGCGGTCCAGTGCCAGGTACAGGTTGGCCAGGGTCTGCGCCTCGATGCCCTGCGCGGCGTCGACCAGCAGCACCGCGCCCTCGCAGGCCTCCAGCGCGCGCGACACCTCATAGGTGAAGTCGACGTGACCGGGGGTGTCGATCAGGTGCAGGACATGTTCATCGCCGTCGACGGTCCAGGGCAGGCGGACGTTCTGCGCCTTGATGGTGATGCCGCGCTCCCGTTCGATATCCATCCGGTCCAGGTACTGGGCCCGCATGGAGCGGTCGTCGACGACGCCGGTGAGCTGCAGCATCCGGTCCGCCAGCGTCGACTTGCCGTGGTCGATGTGGGCGATGATGCAGAAGTTCCGAATCTGCGCCGGCGCAGTGAACGTCTTGTCGGCGAAGCTGCTGATGGGAATCTCCTGGTGAGCGTGGGTCTCGGGCACGTGGTGTGCGTCTCCAGGGTATCGAGCACCTGCCGTTACGACACAATCGCCGGGCCCGGCCGCCGCGCCGGGCTGACCTATGCTCGACGCCATGGCTTCGCAATGGAAGGCCTTCCAGCGGTTTGCGGGAAACCTCGTGTTCAACGAAGCGCCCAAGTTCGTCCGCCAGCTGCAGCGGCCGGAGACCATGCCGCGTGCGGTGCAGCAGGGAATTCAGCAGGGCCTGAAGCTCGGCCTCGGCGTCCTGGCCGGCGGCCCGGCGGAGTCCACACCGGAGATCACCGCGGGTCGCCCGGTGTCCCAGAACAGCGTTCCGACGGGCCACCGGGCCCGCAAACTGGTCTACGCCCCCGACCTCGACGGCCGGGCCGATCCCGGGGAGATCGTCTGGACCTGGGTGGTCTACGAGGACGATCCGACCAAGGGCAAGGACCGTCCGGTACTCGTGGTGGGTCGCGATCAGCGCACCCTGCTGGGGTTGATGCTGTCCAGCCAGGAGTATCACCGCAACGACCCGGACTGGATCGGCATCGGCACCGGAAGCTGGGACGACGACGGCCGGGCCAGCTGGGTCCGGCTGGACCGGGTGCTCGACGTACCCGAGGAGGGCATTCGCCGCGAGGGCGCCATCCTGGACCGTGACCGGTTCGAGGTGGTTGCCACGCGCCTGCGCGCCGAATACTCCTGGAGCTAGGTGTAATTCCCGGCCAGGTTGTGAACGCGTAGGCGTTCGATGGGGGTAAGTCCGCCGATACCAGTGTGGGCTCGGTGGTGGTTGTAGTGGTGCAGC
>NZ_JBSFPX010000297.1:0-5845 GCF_053588415.1 Mycobacterium sp. NPDC003449 | reverse complement strand
CAAGGGTCAGCAGTTCCGGTCCGGTGACTTCCAGGACCGCACCGTCGTATTCCGTGCTGGGATCGGCCGCGACCGCGGCAACGACCGCGGCGATGTCGCCGTGGGTGACGAACGCCGCCTGCCCGGTTCCGCCCGGTCCGCTGACGACGAAGTTCTCGTCGGCCAGTGCGGCAGGTGTCGCACCATAGAAACCGGCACGGAAGATGGTGTGGCGCACCTTTGTTCCGGCGATGAACTGCTCGGTGAGCCAGTGGTCGCGGGCATTGTGGTAGGTCGCGACGGGGCCGGCCCCGAGCAGCGAGACGTACAGGACGCGCCGGACTCCGACCGCGAGGCCCGCCTCAACGGCGGACGCGTGTTCTTCCAAGCGCCGACCGGTCGGATGGCCCGAGATCAGGATCAATGTCGACGCGCCGTCCAGTGCGCGGCGCATGGCCGCAGCGTCGGCGTACTCGGCTGGTCCGCGGCGCTGCGCCCCCGTGAGTTCCGGCAGAGCAGCGGGGTTGCGGGCCACCAGAAGCTGTGAAACCCCACGCTCGGCGAGCGCGCCCGCGATTCGGCTGCCCAATGCTCCAGTTACACCGGTAACGGCGACAGTTCCACTGATGTGCTGGCTCATGAGAGGGCTCCCTGATCGCGTACGTCTGCCACCCGAAGGTACGATGGTACTCGTACATGAGGCTAGCGATGTTCAAGGTACGACGCAAACCGTACCTGCGGTGGGAGGTGTTGTCGCAGTGGAGCCGGAGATGACGTTGGGGGTCGTACTCGCGGCGCTGGCCGACCCGCACCGCAGGCGCGTGGTCCGCGAGCTGACGGAATCGAGCGTCGACGTCGAACGTACCTGCTCGTCATTTGCCCTCGAGGTCACGAAGTCAACTGCCACACACCACTTTCGGGTGCTGAGCGAGAGTGGGATGATCCAGCTGAACGACTACGGCAACCGCAAGGGGGTGTTGCTTCGGCGCGCCGAGATCGACCGGCAGTTCCCTGGGTTGCTGTCCTTGCTGGCCGCCGAGCGGTCGGCTCAGCCGCGCCGCCACTGCCCGCCGGTGTAGTTCTCCCACGGGCTGTAGTCGGCGATCAGCCCCTCCTGCGGCGGCCGGTCGGCCTCCGGCACATGCTGCAGGTTGATCCGGATGCGGTACCAGATGGAGCTCGGCCCGCGCATCCCGTCGACCAGAATGTCAACGGGCTCAAGTCTTTCGGCGACGTCGGGATAGCGTGCCCGCCACACGTCCAGCGCGGCCATCGCCTCGTCTCTGGTCTTGGTCCTGGCGATCTCGATCAACGGCATGGCCGAGTGTCTGCGGCCGTCGCGGGAGGCGCCCCTCGGGGCCTTCTCGGCCGGGCCGAGCGCATCGGCCAGGTCCAGCAGGGCGTCCAGGCCGCCGGGGGCGTCGTCCATGCCCTCCCACGGATCGCCCATCGCGGCGAACCGCGCCGGCACGGTGGCGATGGTGAACGACTCGGGCCGGCACCCGTCGACCTCGTCCCAGCGCAACGGTGTGGACACCCTGGCGTCGGGGGTGGCTCGCACCGAGTAGGCCGAGGCGACCGTGCGGTCCTTGGCGTTCTGGTTGAAGTCGACGAAGACGCCTTCGCGTTCCTCCTTCCACCAGTGCGCGGTGGCCAGCTCCGGCGCGCGCCGCTCGACCTCGCGGGCCACGGTCTGGGCGGCCAGCCGGACCTTCTGGAACGGCCAACGCCGGTGGATGCGGGCGTAGATGTGGAAGCCGCGCGATCCTGACGTCTTGGGCCACGCGGTCAGCCCGTGGTCCTCGAGCACCTCGCGGGCCACCTGCGCGACGTCGAGGATCTGGCGCCAGTCCACGCCGGGCATCGGATCCAGGTCGACGCGCAGCTCATCGGGACGGTCGAGGTCGTCGGCGCGGACCGGATGCGGGTTGA
Organism: Mycobacterium sp. NPDC003449; assembly: GCF_053588415.1. Taxonomy (NCBI): domain Bacteria; kingdom Bacillati; phylum Actinomycetota; class Actinomycetes; order Mycobacteriales; family Mycobacteriaceae; genus Mycobacterium; species Mycobacterium sp. NPDC003449. Next base: position 3,934 of record NZ_JBSFPX010000297.1, on the reverse strand, counting down.
GGTCGACGCAGCCCAGGTTGACCGCCCAGACCAGCCCGGCGACGCTGTCCAGGACGGCCTCCTTGGCCGAGGTTCCGGACCGGTATTTGAGTTCGGCGACCTCGATGTACTCGGGCCGTTTCTCCGGTGCGCGCTTCTGGAAGATGGCCTCCGCGGAGATGCCCTTGACGAACCGTTTGAGGATCATCGGGCGGCCCGCGACGCCGCGCAGCGCGCCCCCGGCGACCGCGCGGTAGTAGTCGATCAGGTCGAGCTTGGTGACGCCCGCATCGGGGAAGATCACCTTGTCGGGGTTGCTGACGGACACCTGCTGGCCATCAAGTTCCAGCGACATGGCACCGGCCATCACTACATCCTAGTAACCGCTCCGACTGCGACGGTGGTCACATATTGTGTCGTCATGCCAAGTCTGTCTGATCTGCCGGCACAGCTCACGGCGAAGGCCCAGCAGTACCTCGACCGCGGTTCCGCGGAATTGCACTACGCCCGCAAGATGTTCCAGGCGGGTGCGCTGCGGCTGGAATCGCCGCAGAACATGGTGGCGCTGGCCACCGACATCCGGAACTGGGGCGAGATCGGCATGATCCCGGCCCTCAACGCGCGGCGGCACCCCAACCGCACCGCGGTCATCGACGACGAGGGCGAGATGACCTTCGGTCAACTCGACGCCGCCGCCCACGCCGTCGCCAACGAGTTGCTGGCGATGGGGGTGCGGGGCGGCGACGGGGTGGCCATCCTGGCCCGCAACCACCGCTGGTTCCTGGTGGCGCTGTACGGGGCGGCCAGGGCCGGGGCCCGCATCATCATGCTCAACAGCGAGTTCTCCGGCCCGCAGATCAAGGAGGTCGCCGCGCGCGAAGGCGCCAGGGTGATCATCTACGACGACGAGTACACCGCCGCCGTCGCGCAGGCCGAACCAAATCTGGGCAAGCTGCGATCCTTCGGCACCAGCCCCGAGCAGGACGAACCGTCCGGCAGCACCGACGAGACCCTCGCCGAGGTCGTCGCGCGCGGCAACGACCGGCCCGCACCCAAGGCCACCAAGCACGCCTCGATCATCATCCTGACCAGCGGCACCACCGGAACCCCCAAGGGTGCCAACCGGGCCGCCCCGCCGTCATTGGCGCCGATCGGCGGCGTGCTCTCGCATGTGCCGTTCAAGTCCGGTGAGGTGACCGCGCTGCCCGCGCCGATGTTCCACGCGCTCGGGTTCCTGCACGCCACGGTGGCGATGATGCTGGGCACGACGCTGGTGCTGCGCCGCAGGTTCAAGCCGGCGACCGTGCTGGCCGACATCGAAAAGCACCGGGTGACCGCGATGGTGGTGGTTCCGGTGATGCTGTCGCGCATCCTGGACACGCTGGAACAGACCGTTCCCAAACCCAACCTGTCCTCGCTGCGGATCGTGTTCGTGTCCGGTTCACAACTCGGCTCCGAACTGGCCACCCGCGCGCTCAAGGACCTCGGGCCGGTCATCTACAACCTGTACGGCTCCACCGAGATCGCGTTCGCGACCATCGCCCGCCCCAAAGACCTGTCGATCAACCCCGCGACGGTGGGGCCGGTGGTCAAGGGTGTGCGGGTGCGGATCATCGACGACAACGGCAACGAGCTGCCGCAGGGCCAGGTCGGGCGGATCTTCGTCGGCAACACCTTCCCGTTCCAGGGCTACACGGGCGGCGGCGGCAAGCAGATCATCGACGGGCTGCTGTCCTCCGGCGACGTCGGCTACTTCGACGAGCACGGCCTGCTCTACGTCAGCGGCCGCGACGACGAGATGATCGTCTCGGGTGGCGAGAATGTGTTCCCGGCCGAGGTCGAAGACCTGATCAGTGGCCATCCCGAGGTCATCGAGGCCACCGCGCTCGGCGTGGACGACAAGGACTGGGGTGCGCGGCTGCGCGCGTTCGTGGTCAAGGCCGAGGGCGCCAGCATCGACGAGGACGCCATCAAGCAGTACGTGCGGGATCATCTGGCGCGCTACAAGGTGCCGCGCGAGGTCGTATTCCTCGAGGAGTTGCCGCGCAATCCGACCGGCAAGATCCTCAAGCGCGAGCTCCGCGATATCGAGGTGACGTAGCGTTCCCCGCCGAGCAGACACTGCGGTACCCCAGATTGCGCCATTCCGGGTACCGAACTGTCTGCTCGGCGAGGAGTCGGCGGAGGAATAGTTTCCGGCGCGTGGTGGTAATACTGGCTCGTGAACATCGACCTCACCGGTAAGACCGCGCTCGTCACGGGCTCCACCCAGGGCATCGGCCTGGCGATCGCCGAACAGCTGGCCCGCAGCGGCGCTCGCGTCGCGGTCAACGGACGCACCGCCGAGCGCGTCGACGAGGCCGTCGCCAAGCTCGGCGAATTCGACGTGATCGGTGTCGCGGCCGACGTCGCCACCGAGAACGGAACCGCGGACCTGCTGCGCGCGCTGCCCGCTGTCGACATTCTGGTCAACAACCTCGGCATCTTCGGGGCGGCACCGGCGCAGGAGATCACCGACGACCAGTGGCGCACCTACTTCGAGGTGAATGTGCTTGCCGCGGTACGGCTTATCCGCAGCTACCTGCCGGGGATGGCCGAGCGGGGCTGGGGCCGGGCGATCCAGATCGCCAGCGATTCGGCCATCGTCATCCCCGAGGAGATGATCCACTACGGGGTGTCGAAGACCGCGCTGCTGGCGGTGTCGCGTGGTTTCGCCAAGGACGCCGCGGGCACCGGCGTGACGGTCAACTCGGTGATCGCCGGCCCGACCCACACCGCCGGTGTGGAGGAGTTCGTCTACCAGCTGGTCGACAAATCGCTCCCGTGGGATCAGGCGCAGCGCGAGTTCATGATCAAGCACCGGCCGCAGTCGCTGCTGCAGCGGCTGATCGAGCCGGAGGAGATCGCGAACATGGTCGCCTACCTGGCCTCGCCGCTGGCCTCGGCCACCACGGGTGGTGCGCTGCGGGTCGACGGCGGGTATGTCGACTCGATCCTGCCCTAGCGTTCCCCGCCGAGCAGACACAAAACTGCCCAATTCGCTACGGAAATAGGCAGTTTTGTGTCTGTTCGCGGTGTCAGGTACCGATCGCCGAGCCGGGCACGGCCAGGCACACCAGCGTGAAGGCGAGCAGGAACCAGCCGGCCCCGTGCCAGATCGGCCAGGTGCCCTCGGCGCGCCACACCCGGTAGGTCCGCACGAACGCACCGACCCCGCCGACGAAGGTGATCGTCGGGACCAGCACCGCCGCGATCACGGACCGGTCGTAGGCATAGAAGGCCAGTGCGACACCCGCGACCGCGAGCACCGCCACCACATAGCCGACCGCCGCCCGGAACATGTCCGGGTCGTGCCAGCGTTTCTCGACATCATTGGTCATGGTCATCGGCCCCATCGTCATGGCCCGTTGACGTAGTCGGACAGACACCAGGCCTTGTGCCGGCACGCGATGATCGCCCCCGCGTCCGGGGCGGACCCGCGCACCTTGGGAGTGACCCTCGGCGGCAGATTGCAGTTCACCACGTACGGGTTGTACGGGATGACCCCGTTCACGCACGGCTGGGCCTGCGGGACGGGCGTGCTCTGACTCAGAACGGCGGTCGGCCCGGCGAGCAAGGCGAAAGCCGCGGCCGCCGTGCCCGTCACCCGCGCTACCCGTTTACAACCATTCATTAGCTATGTGAACCGTTGCCGACGGCCACTTATTTCGACGGTAGCCCTCCGGGCCGGCGGGCGTCGAGCGAATCAGCCGGTGGTGTTGCTTTCCAGCCGGTCGCGGATCGCGGCGCCGAGCGTGGCAGTGTTGCCGGGGCCGCCGATATCGGGGGTCAGGGCGTCCCCGCCCGCGGCCAGGACATCCTCGACGGCCGTCATGATCGCCGCCGCCGCATCCGGCTCGCCGAGGTGCTCGAGCATCATGCTCGCACTCCAGATCTGGCCGATCGGATTGGCGAC